>CAJXSA010000037.1 GCA_913060595.1 uncultured Ignavibacteria bacterium | reverse complement strand
AGGCTAGTTCGAAGAAGTGTTTCGGCCCTCTCCTCGAACGCTCGAGGTGCCTATCCTGTTATTGGCGTCGTCCTGCCCTTTGGCCAACAGGCGGGTCTCCGGGGGACGTGGCAGTCAATTAAGCTGCCAGTGCGTAATCGTAGTTGGCAATTATACCAAATGGTCCAAGATTAACGTGCTTACACCAGGCACGGAACGCGTTTGCATGACCCCGACATCCCGTCGAAACCATTGCATCCCCGTTGGGAACACGCAACTTACATTTCAACAAGATGGGACACAATACCATTCCGAATGCAGACTGCAAATGGCAGATTCCAGATTACAAATGGCAGATCAGAGATGGAAAGAAGGAAAAAAGGAATGATGAAAAGATGAATATGGGAGGGATCAATACTTCAGGAAAGTGCGATGGGTGCCGGAATCGGTGATGATGTGGTAGATGCCGGGCGGGAGGGCGCGGATGTCGATGCCGCGCTGCGCGGCGGATGCGGTGACACTTTGCAGGCAGCGGCCGAGGGCGTCGAAGATGCGCAGGGGGGTGGCATCCGGATCTTTGACATGGAGTATATCGCGTGCCGGCTGGGGGTAAATCTGCAGGGAGGAGACGGTTGGGGCGGGATCGATGGAGACGCCGGTGGTGCGGGCGGGGAAGATGGAGCTGCTGCGGTGGAGGTTGTGCTGGAACATCAGCCACGGGGGACCTTCACCGCGTCCGATGCTGTACGCGTATGCGCGGCCAAACCCGTTCTCGATGTCCGGATATTCCCCGTGTCCGCCGACGATAAAGATGTCGAGTTCGCCGTCGCCGTCGAAATCGGCGATGACGGGGGCGTGATCGAGTCCGAAACGGCTGTCGCCGTACTCGGCGGCGAGATCGACAGTCCAGAGCTCTCTGCCGGATGTGTCTTTCAGCGCGATGAGCTTTCCGTCGCTTGTGCCGAACACGGGGTCGAGTCGGGAATCCCCGTCGACGTCGGAGAGCACAACGCCGCGGAATGCGGTCTGCCTGCGGTCAATGATGTATTCCGATAGGAGAAGACCATCGTCGCTGATGGCATAGACCCTGTACCACACGACGGCGAAGAGTTCGCAGCGTCCGTCGCCGTCGACGTCCCCTGCGGTGATGGGACCTCCCACATAATGACCGGGAGTGCTCACCGCCCAGTTCCATGACCCGTCCTCCGCGTTCAGCGCGGTGATAACCCCGTCGTAATCGCCGATAACGAGTTCGGGCCTGTCGTCCGCGTCCAGGTCGGCGACGGTCGTTCCATGATAGACAACATCACGCAGCGGTTTGCTCCAGAGAAGCGCGCGGTCGCTGCAGCGATAGCAGCGTATGGTGTTGGTGTCGCCCTCGGTGCGGTTCCAGGTCGCGACGACGAAATCCATGCCGCCGTCGCCGTCGGCGTCCAGCAGTGTGGGAGCGGTCTGTATCCATGAATGCGTATCCACCGCAAGCTCCCATTCCGTGTTCCCGCTGCGCGCGTCAAGGCAGCGCACCCAGCCGCCGAATTCCCCGTGCAGGATTTCCAGGTTCCCGTCGCCGTCGATGTCCGCCACAGAGGGAGGAGAGTCGCTGCCGCGGGTCGATGCGGACCAGCGGATATCTCCCGTCGCGCCGTCGATGCAGTAGGTGACGGGATTGCACGAACTGGGCACGACGACTTCGAGCGTACCGTCACCATCCGTGTCGACGATGGCCGGCGCCACGTCGTTGCATCCCTGCGCGCCCGGCCGCGCCGCATCCACCTTCCACAGCAGGGAACCGTCCTCCGCGTTGAGCGCATAAATGTGTCCGTCATTGCGATAGCAGCCGAACACGAGCTCAAGCTTTCCGTCTCCGTCGATGTCACCGGCGGCCGTCTGCCCGAAACTCGCATCCCGCGTATCGAATTCCCAGAGCTTCACCGGGGTCTGCGCGGTGGCGATGGAACTGAGTATGACGATAAGGCTGAGTAGAGTGCGCATGGCGGGCCGAAGATTACAGATTACATATTAAACAGGGATTGCTTTCCTTTGTTTTTTCAGTGCTTTCTGCCTTGCAAGGGAAAGCAATCCCTGTTCAAAACCCGTACTCCTTGAGGTGCTCCATCGACGCCTGCCATTGCCCAAGTGAAACCTCGGGCGGAATGACCTTGTAGCTGGAGAGCAGCTCGTAGAGCAGGGCGTAGCCGGTGATGCTGCTGTGGGGGAACATGCGGCGCTCCGCGGGCTCGGTGGCGCAGCTGTCGAGGATTTTCAACTCCTGCGTGTGATCCGGGTGATAGAAGAACGGCATGGAGTGCCGGAAGCGCGTGGGATCGTTGAAGCGGTTTTCCACGCGATGCAGCGTACTGAGGATTTTTCCGCCGGAGATGAAATTCAGCATGTCGCCGGCGTTGACGACCAGATCACCTTCCTCCGTCTCCACGGGTATCCAGCGACCCCTGGTGTCCCGTACCTCGAGTCCGCGACTGGTGGCGGCGGGGAGGAGGGAGAGCATGTTGCTGTCGGTGTGCTCACAGGCCATGCGCTTCGCCGTGCCCGGATAGCGGATGTGCCGCATGTGCGAGTCGTCGATGCGCCTGCCGTCACCGTCGCGGAAGAGTCCGAGAAGGTAACCCCGTTCGCTTCCCACCGGGTCGAGATACAGCGCAAGAGCGTGCATGAGCGCGTAGCCGACGTCCTGGCAGGCCGCGTAGTACTGCTGCGCCGCGTCGAGATAGCCGGGCACCGCGGCGACGCCCACGTTGTGATAGGAGCCGAAGGCCATGACTTCCTTGTCGTCGGGATCGCCGCCGCAGCGCAGACCGAACTCCGTGCGGGTCGGCATGTATCCGCGCTGAAAGCCGATTTCCGGGTGGGAGCATTCCTCCTGCAGACGCTCCGCGCCGCGATCGAACACTTCCCGCATCAGGCGGTAATTCGTTTCCAGCAGGTCGCCCCGGAAGGGTGCGCCGGTGATGACGGCGAAGCCGGTGTCGCGCAGGGCCGCGCCGAAAGCAGCGGCACCCTCGGGGAGGGGACTGCCGTTCGGTGCGATGATGTCCCGCCACGGCAGGCGGGGAACGAAAAAGGGAGTTTCTTGCATGCGGGAAGCTACGGCGCGAGGGGGAAAAAGACAATGCGACGCACAAACCCGTGCGGCCGCCATCACGCGGGCTGACGGCGGCCTGGGAACACGGGTTTGCAGGATCTATTCGTAGTAGGACACGACGCGGGGCCGTCCCGCTTCGCTCTCCCAGATTTTCTTCGCGACTTCATCGAGCAGGGGATTGTACAGAACGTCAGTCGTGCCGCCGAAGGTAAGCTCCCCGTTTGAAATGACCGAGCCGATGATCTTGCTCGTACCGTTTATCTTCGCGTCCCCCCGGATGAGCATGGTGGCCATGATATCGCTTGTCCCGTTGATTTTCGCATCGCCGCCGACGAGTATGCCCAGGTTATTGCCGCTCGGGTCGAGAGCATTGACCTCGGCACCGCCGTTGATGGTCAGGTCTCCGGTGACGAGAAAGACGCCGTACCCGGTCATCTGTCCGTTCAGATCCAGATTGCCGCGCACGTATATGATTTCCGGCTGCTCTTTGGTCCCGAGGGACAGGTGTCCGTTGATCTTTGTGTTCGAATAGAACTTACGCGTCGCGAGCTTTTCCCATTTGCCGGGATCGATTTCCGGAATGGCGACAGGCGGGGCTTTTGCGACGAGGTCTCCGCCGGTTTTTGTATTCGGTGTGAACGTGCTGCCGGCACTCCCCGTGCCTGACGGACAGGCTTCGCTGAATGTGCCGTAGCCCTCGATGCGACTGCTGCCGCCGAAGGTCAGGTCATGATTGGTATGCACGTTGGCGTTGAGAGAAGGATTGTTGTAGTCGCCGACGAAGACGTTTCCCGTGAGATCCATGCTCTCATCAGAGAAGATACCGTAACCGAGTCCGGGGGGACGCACATACGCCGACGGTATTTCCACGACGGTGCGCACAGTTACCGATTGCCCCTGCACTGTGCCAATGGCGGTGACCAGGCGGGCGTTGTTCAGTCCCGCGTCCGGACCCCCGGGATACATCGCACGCGTGCGTTGGATGCTCACAGACAAAGTCCCATCCGCGATGGAGCCGTTTTTGTACCCGGCCGTCCAGGTCGAGTCCTGCGCGAGTTCGCTGATCGCATGCTCCACGCCGCTGACGGCAAGATTGCGTGCCTGGTTGATCTCGTAATCCTCCGAGGCATTATCGGTGGCATTCAGATTGCTTTCGTTGAGCTGCATCATCGAATAGGACGCGATCAGTCCCATTCCGACGACGAGAAGTATCAGCATTTTACCCATGACGACCTGCTGTTATCGTACTGTGTTTTCTGTTTCTCATCTGCTCCTGCGGTCAGCTTACTTCCCGCCGCAGCAGTTCTTGTATTTCTTCCCGCTGCCGCAGCAGCAGGGATCGTTCGCGCCCGGGGGCGGGTCACAGGGATCATTGGACGGTGGCGTGATGCCGCCGTTGTCACCCGGATCAGTAATCCCGGGATCGGTGTCGCCGGGATCAGTGCCGCCGGGATCGGTGCCGCCGGGATCGGTATCGCCGGGATCGGTATCGCCGGGATCAGTGCTGCCGGTGTCGCCGGGGTCGGTGCCGCCGGTATCGGTTGATCCCGTTCCACCCGTGTTCCCTGTGGTGGGAAAGGTGCCTGCGATCTGGGGTGCGATCGTGCCGAGGTTGCGCGGGTACATCACTTTGTGCCAGTAGGCACCGGCCTGGCAGTCCACGGCGGTGGCGAGGATTTTCTCATGCGACACGGTCAGCTGAGAGGTCTGGCCATCGAGGGCCGTCAGCGTACTGTTGCTGCCGGTGACACGGTTGAGGTTTTCGAAGAGAACGTTGCTCGTCAGCATCGATGCCTCGATACCGCGAATACGTGCCGGATCGGTGGTGACTGCACCGGTCGAGTCGTAGCCGGAGAACAGAAGCATTGCGCCGCGCGTTGTCCACGACAACGGACGCTGTCCGGGGGTGGCGATGCGGCGAGTGACGACGGGACCGCTTTTCAGGATGCCCATCGTATAGGATATGGTGTCGACCACCCCGTTATTGTCGTAGTCGGAGAGAAAGGAAATCGACCGGAAGTTCAGCGACACGATTTTCTGCCCGGGAACGCGATAGCCGAGGTTGTTGATCTCCTTGTCCATGGTCTGGCTCATCTGCGCCATGGAAACCTGGGAGATTTCATTGAGTGTTGCCTGCTGCGCCCCTTCCTGGAAGTTGATGATGACACCGGTCATCAGGACGAGCACAATGCCGCCGATGATATAGGATCCGATAAGGTCAAGCGAAGAGCCCATGACGGTACCTAGTAGCTTTTGTAGGAAACAAGAGTAACGGGATCGTTGAGAAACGGCGACGTGACACTCACGGTAATGCGCTTCGTGCGCGTGCGCACTCCCAGTGGCGTGTTCGGCTGTGCGGGATCGACGTAATGCACTCTGCAGGCGAGCGTGAAGCTTCCGGCACGCGGGGTGCTGATCGTGGTGCGCAGGCGGTTGTAGTCATCGACGTCATTGAAATTCGGATACGATTCCCACCACCCGTGTCCGAGCGAGCGCGGTGCGGTGAAGGCGGACACATCGGCGTTCGGATCCGTTGCCGTTGCCGCATCGAATTCCTTCGTGTGAATGTCGTTGATCAGTGTCTGTCCCACGGCCGTCGCTTCCATCATGTATTCCGCCTGTGAGAGCTGCTCATCGGAGAACAGCTTTGCACGGTTCAGCGAGAGAACGAGAATGGAAAGCAGCGTGAGGGCTGCCAGCACCAGCATCATCTGTACACCACCCATGTCGGTATCCTGGCTGAAGATGGTTTGAGTTCGGGTGCGGGAGAGGCACTCCGTGTGAATGCGTCCGTCCCCGGCGAACGGGAAAGACGACAATCTGAACATACAAATACGCAGCACCCGCTGCCTGAAAACACAATTACAATTGCATTACATCATATTAAGATTCGGTGGTCCATCAAGCGTCCTGTTACGCGACCCCGCATCTGACCCGACCCACGAAGCATCACGTCGGATGCAAACAAAACTCTCACATTTATTACAGATATTGCTGAAACATGCTTGTTCCATCATGAATACTACGACAGTCATGAAACGCCCGTTCAACCATCTCACTATACTCGCCACCATCGTTTTCACCATCGCGGCAGGCAGTTTTCGCGCTGCGGCACAGGAGGCTCCGTCGAATACCGGCAGCGTCATCTTCATCCACCCGGACGGCAGCGGGGTGGGCATGTACACGGCCCTGCGGCTGATCGATCACGGACCGGACGGCTACACGGCCTGGGACCGGCTCGACCAGATCGGCATATATCGCAGCCATCAGCGCAATTCCGCATCGACCACATCCCATGCCGGTGCGACGGTGCACGCCTACGGGGTGAAAGTCGATCGTGACACCTACGGCAGCGTCCCTGCGAAACCCGTGACGGCGCTTTCGGGAAAGAACGTGAGCATCATGCAGGAGGCGATCGAGGCAGGCATGCCCGTCGGCGTCATCAACAGCGGACATCTGTGCGAGCCGGGAACGGGTGTGTTTCTCGCGAGCGCGTATTCGCGGTATGCGATGGACTCCATTTCCGCACAGATCGTCGAGAGCGGGGCGGATGTCATTCTCGGCGGCGGCGAGATCTACCTTCTCCCCGAGGGCATGGTCGGACGCCACGGTGAGGAAGGGAAACGGCGCGACGGACGCAATCTCATCGAGCGCGCAGCAGAACTCGGCTATACCGTCGTATACACGCGCGATGCGCTGCAGGCGCTGCCGCCGTCAACGGAAAAAGTGTTCGGCGTTTTCGCCGCGAAGCATACGTTCAACGACCGCAGCGAAGAGGATCTCGCCGACGCGGGACTGCCGCAGTTTTTCTCCAACGCACCGTCGGTCGCCGAGATGACCGCAGCCGCGCTCGCGATGTTCGCGCACAAGGGGAAGCCGTTTTTTCTCGTGATCGAGGAGGAGGGCAGCGACAACTTTGCGAACAGAAACAACGCCTCCGGCGCCATCGAGTCCCTGCGCCGGGCGGACGCTGCCATCGCGCACGCGGTGGACTACATCAATCGTTCTCCGAACACGCTGCTTGTGACCGCGGCAGACAGCGATGCCGGCGGCATGGCCATCTGGGCTGACGGGGATATCTGCGCGGAGGAAGAACTCCCCGCACACAGCGAGAGCGGCGGCGCCATGGACGGACGCGACGGCACGGAAACCCTCCCCTTCATCGCCGCTCCGGATGCCCGCGGAAAACGACTGCCCTTCGGCATCGCCTGGTCGGGCAGCGGGGACATGTCCGGCACGGTGATAGCACGCGCCCATGGACTGAACGCACAGTTTCTGCCGCGCAATACGGACAACAGCGATATTTACCGTCTCATGTACCGCACGCTGTTCGGAAAGATTCTCGACTGAGCAGTCTGTAGATTTTCCATCGGATTGCGTATTCTGTCCTGTGCTCATCAGACAGGACCCCGTATGCTTCGACAATTCTCATACCAGGCAATCCTCTTTTTCCTGTTTTTCCTGCCCGTGCATGCACAGGACGCAGGTACACTTGCGGACACGGCGCATCGCACGAAACTCATCATCCTGGGCAGCGGCAATCCCAACCCCGATCCCGATCACGCGGGTCCCGCCGTGGCCATCGTGGTCGACGGTCAGGCCTACCTCGTTGACGCGGGCACAGGAGTGGTCCGCAGCGCGGCGAGACTATCGCCGCGGTACGGGGGCGCGTTCCCGGCACTCTCCGCACGAAAGCTCACCCGCGTGTTTCTCACCCACCTGCATTCCGATCATACCATCGGACTGCCGGACCTGATGCTCACACCCTGGGTGATGGGACGCGACGAGCCGCTGCAGCTGTTCGGGCCCGATGGGAGCGCAGAAATGGTCAGGAATCTGCAGAAAGCCTATGCGGAGGATATACGGTACCGTCTGTACGGGGAGGAACCGGCGAACACCGCCGGCTGGCGGGTGCAGGTAAGCGAAGTTGCGGAAGGAACGGTGTATGAGGACAGTCTCGTGCGGGTCGAGGCCTTCGCCGTGCCGCACGGCAGCTGGCCGGTCGCTCTCGCGTACCGCTTCACAACTCCCGACCGCGTGATCGTTGTTTCCGGCGACACGCGTCCTTCCCCCGTGATCGCGGAAATCGCCCGGGGCGCGGACATCCTCGTCCACGAAGTGTACTACGCGGAAGGACTCGAGGATCGCCGCCGGAGCGCCTGGCAGTCCTATCATCGTGCACATCATACGTCGACACATGAACTCGGCCGCATTGCGGCAGAAGCACGGCCCGGCCTTGTCGTGCTCTATCATATTCTCTACTGGGGCGCCACGCCCGCACAGCTGATCGAGGAAATACGGAGCGAGTACGATGGTCCCGTTGAGGTAGGAGTGGACGGAGGGGTGTACTGAGCTTCGTGTCCGCTTTCGTCCGCTTTTCAGTATACCGGGTAAATGCACCGTTTTTCCTGTAAATATGCCGTAACGTTTCGCTGCAGTCGTTGTCCATATCGTGGCGGTGGGTATCTCGAGTGAAGCATCGCTGCCGGACAACATATTCTGCAACCGTTTTACGAGGAGACTGTCCATGAAACGTCGTATTCTTCCCGTCCTGAGCCTTGTCCTGCTCCTGGCGTTTGCCGCCTGCGATGAGGCAGGTGAAAGTACCACGCCGGTCACCACCGGCGACCCCGCGGGTCAGCTGACCAGCGCGACGGAGTGCAAGTCCTTCATGAAATCCACGCTGACCGGTCCCGGTTCTTCGAGCGAGAGCGCCGTCCTGTACGATTATGATGCGGATACCCGGATCCTGACGCTCACGCATGTCAACGCCGGCTTCAACTGCTGTCCGGGAGAGCTGAGCGCCACGGTCACCGTTTCGGAAGGCACTGTCACCATTGCGGAACGCGAGCGGGAGGCAGGCTGCCACTGCAACTGCCTTTTCGATCTCGGGATTGAGGTCCGCAACCTTCCCGCGGGTGAATGGAGCATCGTGTTCGATGAACCTTACCGGCACGCCGACGATGCCGCGATTTCTTTCACGGTCGATCTGCGCTCGGAACCCAGCGGGGAGCACAGTGTTCCGCGGCGTTTCTATCCGTGGGGGATCTGACCGCAAACCCGTGTACCGTACCATAAGATTTGATTCTCCGCTGCCCTCGCGCTACATTGCGGATGCGCGAGGGAGTGTTTACATCACCCAGTCAACATGTGATTACGAGGATCGATTATGGCAACGACGAAAGAACATCTCCAGGAAGCGTTCGCAGGCGAGAGCCAGGCCAATCAGAAATACCGCGCCTTCGCCAAGAAAGCGGAGCGTGACGGGTTCCCCAACATCGCGCGCCTGTTTCGCACGACTGCGGAAGCCGAGCGCATCCATGCGGAAGGACATCTGACGTCGCTGGCAGGAATCGGCTCGACCGCGGAGAACCTCAAGGCCGCTATCGGCGGAGAGACATACGAGTACGAGGAGATGTATCCCCCGATGCACGAGCAGGCGGAAAAGGAAGGACATCGCGCAAAGACCATGTTCAATTACGCGCTGACTGCCGAGAAGGTGCATGCGAAACTGTACGCGATGGCTCTGGAAGCGGCCGAGCAGGGCAAGGACCTCGAGGAAACCGATTTCTATCTCTGTCCCGTCTGCGGCCACATCGAATTCGGAAAGCCGACGGATTCCTGTCCGATCTGCGGACTGAAAGCGGAAAAATTTGTGCTCGTGTGATCGCCATATGATTCTGATACAGCAGGGCCCCGTCGGTTTGGCGGGGCTTTCTGCTTGAGCCTCACAGACGAAAATTCTATCTTTCCACACCCGCGTTTCGCTCACATCACCAGTCAAAGGGACTCCATGCCGTTTTCCCGCAACCCGCTGCAGCACAGCGCGGCGTTCCGCCGCCGGCGCGTGTTCAACTGGCTCCCGCTCGGACTGACATACGCCTTTCTCTACATGGCGCGCTACAACCTCACGGTGTCGAAGAACGCGCTCGGCCCGCTCATGTCCAAGGAAGCCTTCGGCATCATCTTTGCCGCCGGCACCATCACCTACGCGTTCTCCTTCCTGATCAACGGGCCGCTCACTGACCGCATCGGTGGGAAACGGGCGATATTGATCGGCGCCGCGGGCTCGGCCGTGATGAACGGCGTCATGGGCCTGCTCGTGCTCGGCATACTTGAATGGGGGTGGTCGCTGAACCTCACGCTCGCGTTCTCCATTACCTATGCGATGAACATGTACTTCCAGAGCTACGGTGCGGTGGCCATCGTGAAGGTGAACTCGTCGTGGTTCCACGTGCGCGAGCGGGGTGTGTTCGGCGGCATCTTCGGCATACTGATTTCCCTCGGACTGTACTTCGCCTTCGACTGGAGCCAGGCCATCGTCAACTGGACCGAAGCCGTGAATCCGGAGCACCCGCAATACTGGCTCGTGTTCTTCGTGCCCGCGGCCATTCTCGTGTTCTGGTTCATCCTCGACCTGTTCGTTCTCCGTGATACGCCCGGGCAGGCGGGACACGCGGACTTTGACACCGGCGACGCCTCCAGCGGGGAAGAGGACACACCGTTCGTGCTCAAGGACATTCTTCGGCGCATATTCACGAACCCGGTGATACTGACCGTTGGACTGATCGAACTCTGCACAGGCGTGCTCCGCAACGGCGTCATGCACTGGTTCCCCATCTACGCCAACGAACAGATCGCCGCCGTGTCGGCGGTCGCGTCATGGGAATTCTGGCTCAACAACTGGGGGCTCATGCTGATGATCGCAGGAGCGACAGGAGGGATGCTCGCCGGCTGGATGTCCGACCACCTCTTCGGCTCCCGTCGCGCGCCGGTCGCGGGCATTCTGTACACCGTGCTGCTGCTCGCCGTGATCGGCATGGTCTTCGCACTCAATGGCAGCGCGCATCTGCTCGGCATACTGGTGTTCATCATTTCCATCGCGGTGATCGGGACGCACGGCATGCTGAGCGGCACCGCCACCATGGATTTCGGAGGGCGCAAGGCGGCGGCCACGGCCGTGGGGCTTATTGACGGACTGGTGTACCTTGGGACGGGCATACAGTCCCTCTCGCTCGGGTACATCACCAGCAGCAACTGGCAGTACTGGCCCGTGTTTCTCATCCCGTTCGCCGTGGCGGGCATTCTGCTGACACTGCGCATCTGGCATGCGATACCGACGAAGAAGAAAGCCTGATTGCAGATTACAGATGACAGATTGCAAATGTCAAATTACAAATTGCAGATTACAGATTACAGATTACAGATATCAACGAACAGCACAGAGAGGAGCGAGAGAGTATGAAGCCTGATTTTCCCGTCATCATACTGATCGGCCGTCCGGCGGCAGGGAAGTCCGAGGTGATCGATTTTTTGAAGAAAACCCCTGTCGAAGAGCGTCTGCAGCGCTTCGGAATCAGGGAATTCGAGGAAATCGATGATTTCCCGATGCTGTGGACATGGTTCGAAGAAGATGCCATCCTGGAAAGAATAATGCACAAACCGCGCGTTCAGACCGACGCGGACGGCTATTTCCTGCATCAGCACCAGTGGGACCTGCTGATAGAACGCATCAGTCTCGAGTATTCGAAGAAACTGCGTGATGAGGATTACCATGATACACGGACCGCCATCATCGAGTTCTCCCGGGGATCTGAGCACGGTGGATACCGTTCGGCGTTTCAGCACCTGAGCGATGCCATACTCGAGAAGGCGGTTATCGTGTTCATCAACGTGCCATGGGAAGAGTCGCTGCGCAAGAACCGGAAGCGCTTCAATCCCGAGCGCCCCGACAGCATTCTCGAACACGGTCTCCCCGACGAGAAGCTCGAACGGATGTACCGGGAAATTGACTGGGAAGAGGTCTCCGCCGAATCGCCGACGCATGTCACCATCAAGGGACACCGGGTGCCCTACGTCGTCTTCGACAACATGCCTAGCAAAACCGATGATCCGGCCCTGCTCGGACCGGCGCTCGACGATGTGTTCGCACGTGCGCGGAAACTGCGCAGCTGACCGGCATCACCGCTCAGAAACAGAAACGCCGCGGACAATGTCGCGGCGTTTCTGTTTCTGTTTCGAACTGCGCTACGCGGTAACAGGCTGCAGAGCGAGCAGACGTGCCTCGAGCTGTGCGAGCATCTCCTGCATGCGGTGGCGCATCTGTTCGCTTTCCTCCTTGATCTCCGGGATCAGGGTGCGGTAATAGGCGATGCCTTCCATGAGATTGTCGTGAAAGGTCTCGAAGAAGGACGCCTTGCGCGTGGAGAGACTTTCCATCTGCTCTTTCACCATGCGCTGCAGGTAGTCGACGTAGAGCTGCAGTTCCTTGATGAACACGTGGGGGCGATCCGGATCCGTCATCAGGTTGATGCGGCCGTATATGTGGTCGACCATCTGTCGCAGCGATGCGACGCGAGAGAAATATGCCATGTTCGGTCCCGGACAGACGGAGACGGCCTTGCTCAGCTTGGGAATCTCGATGTCTTTTACTGCGAGCGCGGATACCGTGAGCCCTTCGCAGAGGCATGCCTTGTCCACAGCCCTGTCATACTCCGCCTGATATGGCTCAGCGTCCTCGAAGCGCTCGCGGATGTCCCGCAGCTTTTTCTTCAGGTAGGTGATCGAAGCCGTGCATTGCGGCTTCTCGGAAAGCTCGGTGTTGAGCGAGAGGAATTTCTTCACGCATGGGCTGCCCGGCTTCCCTTTTGCGACCAGTTCTTCTTTCTCGATGTCCTTGGTATTGCCGCGCACGTTGTTGAACGGTACGCCGAGAGGGGAGACGTCGCTGAGATACAGGTCGTCCTCACCCGCGCGGCTGAGCAGGTCGATGGTGTCCTGCTGAATGTTCATGACTTCCGGAACAAGCAGCCAGGGGGTGCCCCAGCCGACGGATTCCAGGCCGTAATGGCGCAGGAGGAAGTCCTGCTCCCTTTGCGTGCCGACGCCGCCCTGCGCGGTCACGGCAATATGCAGATTCGGAGGAGTGGCAGGGGCGCCACGTTCTTCGAGCGCTTTGAGGTACAGTGCATGCTGTTCGGTGAACAGTTCGTCACGCCGGGTGCGGAACTCCTCGAGAATGGGTCCCATCAGCAGTCCGTCAGTGGCGAAGGCATGGCCGCCGCAGTTGAGCCCGGATTCAATACGGAATTCTGAAACCCAGAGTCCGCGCTTGGCGAGATACTTCCCCTGTATGAGTGCGGAGCGGAAGTCGCTGACCTTGATGGTGATCTTCTTGCGCAGCTGACCGTGGCTGTCGGGGTAGAAATCGTCGAAAGAGGACAGGTAACCGTACAGCCGCGGATTCATGCCGGCGGAAAAGACCACGGAGCTTTCCAGATCGCTCTCCGCATATCCGCGCAGCGCGGCGTGCGCATCGTTGTATTCCGTGTCGAGCGCGTGGCCGTCTTTCGCGTACTGCGTGCGGTCGAGCTTGGTCATGATATTGACGTCAATGGCGCCGCTGGCCATGTTCTCCCGCAGCCACTGCTGCAACTCCTTTTTCCGCGTCTCGTCGGTTTCCGCCACCATTTCCCTGTACCTGCGCCGCAGCAGGGAGGAGTCGGGGAGAAGTTCGAAATACCGCTGCAGTTCCGCGTCATGCTCGAACGATGAGGTCCGAAGGGCATGGAACCGCTCGCGAACCATGCGTTGCACCATGTTCAGGTACGCGGTGATGCGTCGAGCACGGCTGTCTTCATCATTCGCAGCAATCGGCGTGTACGGCAGACTTTCTTCCTCCATGTAGTGTCGGCGCAATTCCTCCATGAGGGAATCGTCGACGAGCGACATGACGGTGGATATGCCGAGATGCGCGACCTTGATCGGCGCATCGACGCTGTATCCAATGCCGAGGACGGGAATATGGAATGTATGATCAGTGGCGATTGTCATCTATTGTCCAGTCGTGAAAAAACGAAAATCGATGTGCGGGGAGCCAATGGGGCCTGAGAAAATCGCACATTACATCAAGATACGGTTCACAGGGTCAGCGCGCAACGGCAATCGACATGTGAGTCGGTGCTATCCGCGTTCGGAAATCGGACGCGGAACCCCGGGGTGTGATGTGTCCCGGGGTTCCGCGGGTCTATGGTATGGGGGAAATTAAAATATCTGCAGTCTCGCGCGTATGCCCGCGTATGCTTCGCGTCCTTTTACCGGACCCCAGCTGAAACCGGGCTCAAAATAGCGTGCAAAGGGCTGCTGCGCGTTGAGGATGGGATTGTCCTGCCGGAAGTCCAGCAGATTTTCCACACCCACGTACAGGTCGAATGCGTCCCAGCTGCGCTGCAGGTGCAGATGCAGCAGGGCGAAGGGATCGCTTTCCGCCGCGAGCTGAAACTCTGCGGGATAGCTGGTTGTCTGGGGCAGACTCTGCGGTCCCCGCCATTCGGTCGTAAAGGTCGCCTGCCATGCATCGTCCGCCGTGCTGGCATGCAGCACGGACAGAACGCGGTGACGGCTGACGAACGGCAGCGTGCGGGAGCCCGCGGCCGTGTTCTCGTACACATCGGAATAGGTGTACGATACGCGGAGGCTGAAGGGCACGAGATTCGCGGTGGCCTCGAGCAGCAGGTTGTCCGAAGCGGAATGTTCCGCGAGATTACGGAACACGATGGTCTGCGGGTCGTCGTCGTATTCGGCGACCACCTGTTCGGAGAACTCCGTGCGGTACAGGTCGACCGACAGCGTGCCGCTCAGGGGACCGGCTTCGTAAAGATGCGTGAGGTTGACACCGTAATTGACGGCGCGCTCTCCGCGGAGATCATCCTGCACGCGGATGTCACGCCAGCTTCCCAGGGCTGCCGGATGTTCGACGAAAGGACGCGCGGCGCGGTATGCCGTTCCCGCGGAGGCGCGCAATGTGGTCGCCTCGTCCAGCGCGTAGCGGAGGAAAATGCGCGGAGTGAGAATGGTCCCCTCATCGTGACGGAAGTCGGCGCGCGCACCGGTGATCACTGTGAGCGCATCATCAAAGAAATTGCTTTTGTTTTCGGCGAAAACGCCCGGGACATTCTCACGGAAGTCGTGGGCGCCCGCGTAGGTCTTCCCATGCGGGTTTGCGCCGAGATCGACGTCCGCCCGTATGTCTGTATAGCGCCATGACACACCCGTTTTGAGCAGATGCTCTTCGGCCCAGGGCATGGCATGCATGACATCCGCGTAGCCCATGTATTCCTCGGCATCGAAGCGGGTGGGACCGTACCACGCGTTCTGCGTGTGCCGGCTGCCGGCCACGTGCACGGTGAGGGACTGGTCCTCGCCCACGGCGAACTCGGTGCGGTCATAGATTTCGAGGCGGCGGTTCTCGACAAGCTGTCCGTAATACGTCGTGCCGCCGAGATGCGTGCCGGTCTCGAAGTCCTTCTGTCCGCCAAGGCGGTCTTCCCAGGTGTACTTGATACCGGAGCGGGAGATGATGCCGCCTTCCTCGTCGTCGAATTTCCATTTCGCGAGCACGGCGTAGCGGTCGGTCAGCGGGGCATCGAGGAAGCTGTCGCCGTTGCGGTCGACGCGCAATCCGCGGCGAATGCCCTGCAGCGCCAGCATGGTGCTCCACTTGCCGAAGC
>CAJXSA010000036.1 GCA_913060595.1 uncultured Ignavibacteria bacterium | reverse complement strand
GGAAGGTCTCCTGTGTCGCATGCTCGGCCCGATCCTGGTTGCGGCAGATGTTGTACGAGAAACGGAATATGACAGGCGCGTACTCGTCGACCAGCTGCTTTACGGCAGTCTTGTCGCCGGCCTTGGCCTTCTCAATAATCCGGGCTTCGTCTTCGTTACTCATAGTGTCTGATGCGGAATGCGGAAAAATGATTCATTCAAACTTGAAATGTACAAAATTTCACAATCACGCACATCATCCTGACTTCATGTCCAGCAGCCAGGAGTGTTCGCGCAGCCAGCGCTGATGTGCCCGGTATTCGGGGCAGTAATGCGCGACGATGCGCCAGAATCGCGGCGAGTGATTCAGTTGACTGATATGTGCGAGCTCGTGGACGATGACGTAATCCGAGACTTCGGGCGGCGCAAGCATAAGCCGCATGTTGAGGCTGATGCTGCCTCGCGCCGAACAGCTCCCCCACTTGCTGCGCTGATCTCGAACGCCCACCTGGCTGTAGCGAAGCCCCATGCTCCTGGCCAGCGCATCGACACGCAGCGGGAGATCCTGTCGGGCCCAGCGCCGCAGCCAGCGCTCGAACAGGTCCCGCAGCACCGCTTCATCGTCGCGCATGCTCTGCGGTACCTGGATCACGATACCATTGTCGGCGAGTCGGATTTTCCCTGCATTTCGCTCCCAGTCCTGCACATGCAGCACGGTCCACCGGCCCCGAAGCAGTATCTGCGCCCCGTCGCGGTAATGCCAGCGCGGCTGCGCTTCCTCCTGGCGGCGGAAATGCTCGAGACGGTCGAGAATCCAGGTCCCCCGTTCCCGGACCATGGCATGCAGATCACGCTCCGGCGTACCAAACGGAGCGGAAATTCGCACGCCGTCACGCGCGGAGACGGTCAGGCGCATGTAGCGATTGCGCCGCGTTTTCAGGACACGGTATTCGATGGGAATCCCCCGGACAAGCACCTGAGGCACGTCTATTCCCCGCGAGCGGTGCAGACGAGCAATCCGTCCCGGATGGGGACATGACTGGCGTGACAGGCGGCGTCCCCGAAGGCAAGGCGGTTGACTTCCTCCACGCCCCGCGTGTCCGCACTCTCGTCACCCTCGAGCATGCGTCCCGACCAGAGTGCGTTGTCGAATACGAGAACACCGCCCGCTCGCAGCCGCGGGAACGCTGCCCGATAGGCGTCGGGGTATTCGTGCTTGTCGATGTCGCAAAAGATCAGGTCGAAATCCCCGGGTGTATCCGCGAACAGCCGCAGGGCGTCGCCGGTGTGAAAGGTGATACGGGGGCGCACGCCCACTTCACTGAAAGCATCCTCCGCATAGCGGCGATTGTCGGCGTCACCGTCCGTGCAGATGATTTCCGCGTCGCTGCCGAGCACATCCGCGAACCACAGCGCGGAATATCCGAAACCGGAACCGAGTTCCATTATGCGCCGGGCGCCGGTGAGCCGCGCAAGCTGAGAGAGCCAGGTCCCGACCAGGGGACCGATGATGGGGAAACCGTTTTCACGTGCGCGCTCCTCCATGCGCAGCAGCACCGGGTGCCGCTGCGGAAGAAGCTCCGTCATGTATGACGTGATGGCGGGTGTAACGATATGCATTGGTATTCCTTTCTCCTTCCCCCGCCGCTGACCGCCAGTCGCCGTCTTCGCATTGCAAGTAGTGAGGAATAGGTTTTACGGCGGTCGTTTACGCGGCGGCGGCAGGAAGGTGCGAAAGACGGCGCATTATTTTGCGAGAAGCATTTTTCCGGTCACCACGCGGCTGCCGACGCGCAGCTGGTAGAGGTACATCCCGCTGGGCAGGCGGCTGCCATCGAACTGCAGCGCATGCGTGCCGGCTTCCATCCGTCCCTCGACGGGACGTTCGACGAGGCGTCCGTGCATGTCTCGAACCTCCAACGTCCCGTGCATGCCATCGAGTTCCGTCGGGACGTGGTAGATAATCGTCGTCAGCGGATTGAATGGGTTCGGTCGGTTGCTCGCCTGCAGCATGCTCTCCGCATCGAGCGGCATCACGCAGTCGCCCGCGATGGTGATCACACCGTCGGTGGTGATGGCTGCCACGCCGTCCTGGAGAGCAATGTAGTCATGCCGGAATTCTGCCGGAAGGCGGAACACACCGAAACTGCCGTCCTCGCCGTCCTGCGGAAGAAGGCGGCAGTGCAGGTACACAAGCACGCCGGAGGCGTCCACGGCCCTGTCACTCGCCGTACTGATGCGGACGACGCTGCTCTCCGGGTAGTCCACCACCGGATCGGGCCACGCTGCGAGGACGCCACCCTGCAGGGTCACCTTCTCCACGCGCACGAAGGCCGGATCGATTTCCACACCGAAGGTGAGTTCCGTCAGCGAGATATCCGCGGGATTGCTCCAGTAGACGGGGACCCGGATGCTTTCGCCCATCACGCCGACGTTGTCGTCGGGAATGGACATCTGGAAGAGATAGTGCTCCGGTTCCACGAACACGGTCGTCCCGCAGCTGCGCGGACCGGTCTCGGCCGAAGTCACCTGCACCTCGAAGAGTCCTCCCGGCGCAGCGGTGGCGGACAGCGTGCGCACCGCCCAGCTGATGGATGCGGAATTGCCCGGGAGCAGCGGTGCGCCCAGGGTCTTGAGCGCGCTCTCGCCGCTTTCGAGGGCGAAATTCACACCGTGCGTCAGGCTGGCCGCGACCTGCGTCAGCGGAACGGTCCCGGTATTGGTGATACGGACGGAATAGGAGAACGGGTTGGGATCCCAGCCGTTACCGGTAAAGAACAGCGTGTCGGGACCGCTGCATGCGATGGCCACGTCCACGGAATCATTCGAGGGCGGGTGATACAGCACGGTCTCCACGCCACAGCTGCGCACGAGCGCTCCGTCGCTCTCGACGCGAATGGTCGAGCGGGCAGTCGTCGTCGCGGCCTGCGGGATACCACGGCAGTTCCAGGCGATACTCGCGCTCTGTCCCGGACCGAGATCCACGCCGAGCGCCTTGGTCAGGGCCTCACCGGGCTCGAGCGCGATCTCCGCCGCCGGTGTCAGTGTGCCGCGCACATTGCGCAGCGTGGTGGAACCGGTGTTGGTAATCTCGGCCCGAATCAGGAATGGCGCGGGATCATAGGCATTGAGGGCGCGCTGATACACGATGGTATCGGGCGCTGAGCAGCCGAGCACGAAGTCGGACGGCAGCACGGGTGGCGGCGCGACGATGACCGTCGAGAAACACTCCTGCAGGCCCCCGGCTCCCGTGAACTCAATGCGGATGTCTTTCGCAGCATGCACGGTCGCCGTATCACGGACAAACGCGATACTCCAGGAGACCTGCGCATCGCTTCCGGGCTGGAGGTCGCGCACGGTTTTGACCTGCGTTTCACCCGCGGCGAGCAGAACCCCGTTCGGCAGATTGATGCTGCAGCGCACGGAATCGACTGCTGCTGCGGAGGGATTCCGAACCGTCGCTGTGACCACGGCTTCCTCGTATTCACCGGTGGACTGCTGCACGAAGACGGTATCAGGCTGCGCCTCGCATTCCACGGTGAAGCCGCCGACGTCCGCCGGCGGGATGCGCACGGTCGTACAGCAGGAAAGGGGCGCATGGAAGCGTGCCGTGACGTTGAAACACACGTCCACGCTGTCCGGAAGGACACCGCGCTCCGCGACGAAGGTCCAGATGAAATAGCGTATCGCTTCACCGGGGCGGATGGAATCCGCTGTCAGCGTGCGGGGCTGCGCCGGCGGCGCCAGCTGCAGCTTCCCGGGAAACTGTACCTGCACGGCGACGTCGTAGGCCGTCGCGCTGCCGTTGTTGGTCAGGCCCGCGGCGACGAGGACAGTATCATTCGTCCCTGGCTGCCGGAGGACCTGGCAGTTGAGCTCGAGTGCGGCCTCACGCGCGGCGGGGATGAAAACCGCGATGGGACAGGGCTCGGTCTGCTGCAGGCTTTTCCCGCGTGCCTTGACCTGGACACGAATGGTATCGATGCGATCCTCGGTGCGTGGCACGGCGCGGAGCTGCCACCCCGCCACCCCGCTGCCGTTGACCGGAAGCGTGGAGGGCGTCAGCAGTTTCGCAGCCTGTTCACCGACGGCGAGCGTGATATCTGCGGGGAGAAGTATTTCCGCGACCACGGAATCCGCGACGGCGGTGCCGACATTCCGTGCCTCGAGCTGAATGCCGAAGGGCGTCGGCTGATACATGTTCAGCGCATCGTCGAACACCAGCGAATCGGGACCGTCGCAGCTGAGTTCCAGGACCGGGCCGCGCACCGCCTCGATGAAGACCACTTGCTCGCAGACCACCGCGCCGCCGTTCGCGGCGTAGACGGTGACCCGCAGCGTGTCGTAACGACTGACGGTGCGGTCGAGCACGCGCACGCGGAAGCTGGCATCAATGCCTTCTCCGGCGGCAAGGGAGTCGGTCAGCAGCTTCAGTGCCTGGTCGGAGGCGTCGATGGACAGGTCTTCTCCCTGCAGCAGCGCGGCAAAGACATTCTTCGCAGGCGTATCACCGGAATTATCCACGCGCAGCTGAAGCGTGAAGGGATTGGGGACATAACTTCCCGCAGTATAGCGTATCGTGTCCGGCGCCTCGAGTGCGCAGGTCATCGACGGAATGGCATTCACCGTCTGAATATCGAGCGGCGTGCAGCATTGCGCCCCGGGGAAATTTTCGGCGGTGATGTTGACGCAAATGGAGGCGGGTGCGGAGGGCGGACGTTTCGCGACCACGACCCACTTGATCTCCGCGCTGTCGCCGGGCTGGATGACGGCGCTGTTCGGAAAATCCTTCGAGGGGAATTCCCCTGTGTCGAGTTCGAGGAAAGACGGCAGCTGTATGTGTCCGCGCGTCCCGGACATGGGCAGCTTGGCCAGGTTGCGCACCTTCGTCACTATCAACATGCGCTCGGGGTCGAACTCCCCTGTCCCGTCGTCGTAGACGATCACGCGCGTGTCACCGCAGCTCAGCTGCGCACGCACGGGCGACGCTTCGATGAACACGTCCTGGCAGCATATTGCCGTATCACTGCCCGCGGCGACCTTGATACAGAATTTCGTGAGGTCGGACGTGGGACGTTCGAGGGGGCGCACCATCCAGGTGACGACGCCGGTGTCGGAGCGTCCCAGGACGGATGGACTCACCAGCGTATTGGTCGGTGTCGTACTGTCGACGGCGAAGCCCGGCGGGACATGTATCCACGCAGGTATGTTCTTCGCTTCCAGGTCGCTGAAATTGCGAATACGCACGGAGACCGGGAACACGTCCGGCACGAAACGGTCGAGGCTGTCGCTCCAGACGATACGGTCCGGCATGCTGCATTCCGCCTCGAGTGCCGTTTTCGCAGCCTCGACGGTGATCGTTTTACAGCAGGTCGTCACACGGCCACTGTCGGGCTGCACTTCGACGCAGATGCGATAGGTGCGCGCAGAATCAACCGGAAGCACGCGGAGGGTGAACTGCACCAGTCCGCTCTGGCCGGGAGGAAGCGGATTTTGCGGCAGCAGAACAGTGGGCGTTCCGGAGATCAGCTCCATGCCCGGCGGCACGTCTATGGTCACGCGCGTATTCTCGGCCGACAGAGCCGTGTTATTCTGCACGGCGATGCCGACGGTCACTTCGTCACTGATGAAGGTGCCCGTTGTCTCGTCCCATTCCACGTGCAGGGAATCGCCACAGACGATATCGAGACCGGGTCGTTTGAGGATCAGCACCCTGTTGGTTTCCCCGTCATAGCGAACACAGTCATCGCTTTTAATGTCGAGATAGTAGGCCGGGTACCAGAAAACGGTATCCTTGCCCACAGGAGGAGTGGCATAGCGGATTTTCATCAGCGTGGTACTCCCGCTGACCGGAAGCGGACCCACGACGCTGACGATCAGCGAATCCCCGACGACCTGGGCAGACACGGTCCCCTGATCGGCGAGGTACCCGGTGGTGATGACTTCCTGGAAGGTGAGCGGGGGGCGCTCGAGAACCTTGAAATCGACACGCCCCACCGTCCCGGGAATATCTGCGTGCAGCGTAACCGGGACAATCATATCGCCGCGTTCATACGCGTAGGTCGAATCGAAGGTCACGGAGTACACCGGGAGGTTGGGATCGAGCGGCGCGGTGAAGTGCACTTCGACAGTATCCGCGAGTCCGCAGGCTTCGGCGATCACGGTCAGTTTCCGCCGTGTGCCATCCGGACAATCGGAAAGGTACTGGAAGGTGCAGTCATTGGCGCCGCCGGAGACATGCGACATCATCGATGCAATCGTTTCGGCGATGTCGTCGGGATGATCAACGGTCAGGAAGGTGCCGCCGGTGGAATCGGCGATGGCCCGCATCACACCGAGTTCATTCTGGTTGTCGACGTAGGAGATGCCGACCGCGTAGACGGGAATGCCCAGCTGGCGCGCAAGCGCGATCACCTGCTGCAGCGTGGCGACGCTCTTGTTGTCTCCGCCGTCCGAGATGACCACGACCGCCTTGATCGGGTTGCTCCCATTGTTGGCGACCTCGTTGAGCGCCTCGATGATGGCGTCGAACATCGCCGTTTCGCCGCTGGGATAGATTTTGTTGATGGCCTCGAACAGGTCGACCAGGTTGGTGGTCATCGGCATGTGCGTGGTGACGTCGTCACCGAAACTGATCAGCCCGGCTTCATCGTCGCCGCTGGTGTGCGACTGCATGAGCTCGACGATACGGAACGCGCCTTCCTGGATCTTGTACAGGGCGGTGCCGGCGACCGAGCCGCTGCGGTCGAGCGCGAGGGCGATGGACACCGGGACGGTCTGCGCGGGGCAATCCAGGGACCCCTGCATGGTCTTGAGAACGCCGTCCTCGTAGATGCGAATCGTGACGGGATTGATGCTGCTGCTCTGCTGTCCGGCGCAGAAGGCCCGCACGTGCACCTTGACCGAGGGGAAATTGGTCGTATCCACGCGGACGATACGCACTTCATTCCATACCTGTGCGTCGAGCTGCGTCGCAGGATTGAGGAGAAGCAGGAGGATGGGAAGGAGAAACAATCGCTTCATACGGGCATCAGGCTGAATACAACAAGCAGCACGCCGTACCATCGGGGGTGTACCGTGCGAGCGGTTCGGCATCCGGGAACGGGAATCAGGAAGCGGGAGCGTCTCCGCTCCATTCTACGATGGTATCCGAATCAAAATACGAAAAAATCTTGCCGCCGCGAGGGATTTCCCCGTCACCAATGACGAATGCTTCGCGGACCGATTCACGCCAGGCGGGCAGATCCTGCACGGTCGAACTGTAGAGACGGCAGAGCACGTCGTCCTCCTCCACCCTGTCGCCGCGTTTCGCCGCGAGCACGATACCGGCGGTGGGATCGACGCCGTCGGTCACCTGCCTGAGTCCGGCACCTATTTCCCCTGCGACCAGGCCGAGTCGCCGGGCATCGACGGACTGTATCACACCGGCGCGGTCGGCGGCCACCTCCACGATGGCATCGGCGTTGCGATAGGCGAGTGTGTCCTCGATGACCGAGGCGTCACCGCCCTGGGCGCGCACGAGCTGCACGAAACGTTCGTAGGCCATGCCCTTCCGCACCACGTCGCGTGCGATCGCGATGCCTTCGCGCACAGACTGCGCCTTGCGGCCCACATGTATCATCAGGCCGGCGAGCGCGTAGGTGACGTCCATGAGGTCGGGAGTCTCTCTTCCCTGCAGACAGTCGACCACTTCGACGACTTCAAGCCAGTTCCCGATGGCCCGTCCGAGAGGCTCGTTCTGGTCGGTGATGATGCCCACGGTGGGCAGATCGAAGTGCCGTCCCACCTGCGCGAGCAGGAGAGCCAGTTCCTCGGCCTGTGCACGCTCGCGCATGAAGGCCCCGCGTCCGGTCTTGATGTCCAGGACCAGGGCATCGGCGCCTCCGGCCACCTTTTTGCTCATGATGCTCGCCGCGATGAACGGCAGAATCTCCACTGTTGCCGTCACGTCGCGGAGGGCATAGATGCGGCGGTCCAGCGGGACAAGGTCCTGCGTCTGTCCCGCCATGACCATGCCGATATCCCCGAGCTGACGGGTCATGGCGCTCGGAGTGAGATTGACATCGAACCCCGGGATGCTCTCCAGCTTATCGAGTGTTCCGCCGGTATGCGCCAGTCCCCTGCCGGAAATCATGGGGACACGCACTCCTGCCGCGGCGACGATGGGAACGAGCAGCAGCGAGGTCTTGTCGCCGACGCCGCCGGTGGAGTGCTTGTCCACCTTCACGCCCTGCACCGCGCTGTAGTCGACACGACTTCCCGAACGTATGAAAATGTCGGTGACCGCCAGCGTTTCCTCAATGGTCATCGGCGCGTAATACGCGGCCATGAGCAGGGCGCTCACCTGGTAGTCAGCGACCGTGCCGTCCATGTACCCCTGGAAAAAACCCTCCAGTTCTGATCGCGAGAGCGTTTCCCCGTCCCGCTTTTTCCGTATGATCTCCTGTGGCAGCATGCGCGTTTCCTTGTGTGGAAATACGCTTCATGGTAACACTCCCGCCCTGCATTTGCAAAGGCAAGCGCAAGGCTGGGAGGGAAAAAAAAACGATCCGCCGGGAAGGCGGATCGTCGGTGTTCAGCGCGCCGGGAAGCGCGCTCAGGTCTTGCGGTATGTCAGCGCTGGAGTTCCGCCTCGAGTTCGTCGCGGAAGCGTTCGATGGTGAATTTCACCGGCCAGGCGGCGGCGTCGCCGAGTGCGCAGACGGTATTGCCTTCGATGTTCTTCGCGACGCTGTGGAGGAGATCGAGATCCTTCGGTGTTCCGTCGCCGTCGAGCATACGGTTGAGCACCTTCAGCATCCACCCCGTCCCTTCACGACAGGGAGTGCACTGGCCGCAGGATTCCACTTTGTAGAAATGCGTGATGCGTGTGAGTATGCGCGTGATGTCCGTATCCTCGTCCATCACCATGATGCCGGCCGTCCCGATGGCGGAGCCGACGTCCTTGAGCGATTCGGCATCCATGCGCACGCCTTCAAGCTGGTCGCCGCGCAGCGGGGGCATGGAACTGCCGCCGGGGATGACCATTTTCACTTTCTTGTCGCCGGGAATGCCCCCCGCCACGTCATAAATGAGTTCAGTGAGCAGCATGCCTGTGGGCAGTTCGTACACGCCGGGTTTGTTCACATGACCCGAAATGCCATAGAGAATGGGACCGGGGTGCTTCTCGGCACCGATGGACTTAAACCACTCCGCCCCCTTGTCGAGGATGACCGGGATGTTTGCGATAGTTTCGACGTTATTGATCGTCGTCGGACAGCCCCAGAGTCCCACCTGCGCCGGGAAGGGCGGCTTGACGCGCGGGTAGGGACGAATGCCCTCGATGGAATTCATCAGTGAGCTTTCCTCACCGCAGATGTAGGCGCCCGCTCCGCGATGGACATAGATGTCACAGGTGAAATCACCGCCGAACGTCTCCTTCATCTTTTCACCGACATAGCCCTTCGCGTAGGCGTCGGCGACGGCCTTCTCGACCATCTGCACCCATTTCTCATACTCGCCGCGGATATAGATGTAGGCGGCCTTGATGCGCAGCGCGCGGCCGGCGATGAGTATGCCCTCAATCATCAGATGAGGGTTGAACTCGAAGATCTGGCGGTCTTTGAAGGATCCCGGTTCAGACTCGTCTCCGTTGACGCAGAGATAGCTGGGCTTCTCGCCATCCTTGGGCATGAAGGACCATTTCAGTCCGGTCGGGAAGGCGGCGCCGCCGCGTCCGCGGAGGCCGGAATCCTTCACGACGTCGATGATTTCCTCAGGGGACATGCTCATGGCCCTGCGTGCCTGGCCATAGCCGCCATGCTGTTCGTACACGTCGATCCTGTGCAGGTCGGGCGTGCCGGGAAGTAGTACGGGCTGGTAATCAGTCATATGCTGTTCTCGCTCGCGGCGGGCCCTCAGGCCTGCGCCTTCAGCTGATCAATAAGTTCGTTGATCTTTTCCGGTGTAAGGTTTTCGTGATAATCCTTGTTGACCGACATCATCGGCGCGGTGCCGCAGCTGCCAAGGCATTCGGCCTCATGCACGGAGAACACGCCGTCCGAGGTCGTCTCGCCGATGCCGATGCCGATTTTGTCCTTGATGGTCTGGAGCACCATGTCGGAGCCGCGCAGCATGCAGGACACGTTGGTGCAGACCTGCAGCTTGTACTTGCCGGTCTTGTGCTGATGGTACATTTCGTAGAACGTCACCACACCGAGCACTTTTTCTTCCGGGACGTCGAGCAGGGAGGCAACGTAGGTCACTCCTTCATCGGTGATGTGCCCGTACTTGTCCATGTACATGTGCAGCACGCCCATGACGGCGGAAAGATTGTCGGGATAATGGGACTTGTGTTCTTCTACTTTGCGGAGTTCTTCTTCAGTAAACATCGAGGTGCATGCCAGTGGTTATTTATCAGCTTCGCCCATGACGGGATCGAGACTGCCGAGAACGGCAAGAATATCGGAGAGCAGGTGCCCCTTGAGCATCTGGGGCAGGGCCTGCAGGTTGCAGAATGACGGGGAACGGATTTTCAGCCGCCAGGGATGTCCCTCACCGCGGCTGACGATGTGGAAACCGAGCTGTCCCTTCGCCGATTCGACGGCATGGTACACTTCCCCTTCCGGCGGATTGACGCCAAAGTTCACGATCATGAAGTCGTGAATCAGTTCTTCCATGCGCGTGTAAATGCGCTCTTTGCGCGGAAGCACCTTCTTCGGTTCACGTGCGTGCACGGCACCCTGGGGCAGCTTGTCGAGGCACTGGTAGATAATCTTGACGCTTTCTTTCATCTCGGCGAGTCGCACGTAGTATCGCGCGAGTGAATCGCCTTCGGTCTCGGTGATGACGTCAAAATCCAGCTGATCGTATATCATGTAGGGATTGTCGCGGCGCAGGTCCATCGCCACCCCGGAACCGCGAAGGTTCGGACCGGTCAGGCCGATGGCGAGCGCGTCCTCCGCACTGATCACGCCGGTGTTGCGGCAGCGATCGAAGAAGATGCGGTTGCGGTTGAGGAGGCGCTCCCCTTCCTGCTGCCGCTCGGGGAACTGGTCGATGAAAGCGCGGATGGCGGCGAGCCCTTCGTCGGTAATGTCCTGTGCGATACCGCCGATACGTGTGAAGCTCGTCGTGAAGCGTGCGCCGACGACGAGGTCGAAAATGTCATGAATTTTCTCACGCTCGCGGAAGCACCAGAGCAGCAGCGTCATGGCACCGACGTCCATCGCCATGACGCCGAATCCGACGAGATGCGAGGAAATGCGCGCCAGCTCGGAGAGCATGGTGCGGATGTACTGCGCACGGACAGGAGCTTCGATGCCGAGCAGCTTCTCCACCGCGAGAATGTACGCGACGTTGTTGTGCAGCGGCTGCAGGTAATCGAGGCGGTCGGTGTGCGTGATGAATTCGTGATAGGTCTCATTTTCCGCGATTTTTTCATACCCGCGATGCAGATAGCCGAGTTCGGGCATTGCACTGACGATGGTCTCGCCGTCGAGCCGCAGCAGGATGCGGAGAACACCGTGCGTCGCCGGATGCGACGGCCCCATGTTCAGCACCATGTCGTTCTCGAGCGGATCGTCGAAGGAAATGTCCGGATCCATGTCCAGGAGCGCCTGCAGCAGCTGCGAGCGCTGCTCCTTCGGAGGGAGGTTCGTCGTCGGAAGCGGAGTGTCGAAGAAATCGTCTGCGGTCTTGGTATGCTCGCTCATATGCTATCCTCGTTTGGGCAGGGGAATGCTTCCCGGCACGCCCATCAGCGGGTAATCTTTGCGGAGAGGATGGTACTCGTAGTCCTCGGGCATGTACGCGCGGCGCAGATCGGGATGGCCGCTGAAACGGACACCGATCATGTCCCAGGTCTCGCGTTCATACCACCCGGCACCCGGGTAGACCGCGGTGATGCTGGGCACGACAGCGTCGTCTTCTTCGACACGCACCTTGAGGTGAATACGCACCTTTTTCGTCACGGAATAGAAATGGTAGTTGACTTCGAAGCGCTGTTTCCGCGAGTACGCGTCGATGCCAAAGACATCCTCACACAGCGGGAAAGGGACCTCTTCATGGTCACGCAGCCACGTCGCCGCATCGACGATCGCATCGCGCGAAAGGACGACGATGACGTCGTCACGGAATTCGCGCACGTCCTCGACGGCGTCGCCAAGGCGTTCCCGGAGTCCGCTGACTACCTGTTCGATAATGGAATTCATGTCGTTCGCCTGTTATCGTCCCCTGCGGGGGGGCATTATGATATGATAATCGGTTCTTTGCGGTCACGGTAATCGAGGACGCTCGACTTCTCAACCTTCTTCTGCAGTTCGATCAGTGCATTGAAGAGGTTTTCTGGCCGCGGGGGACAGCCGGCGGTGAACACATCGACGGGGAGAAACTGGTCGATGCCCTGCACCACGGAATAGCTGCGAAACATGCCGCCTGAGGATGCGCAGGCACCCATGGCGATCACCCAGCGGGGTTCGGCCATCTGGTCGTAGATCTTGCGGACCACATGGGCCATCTTGTACGTCACCGTACCTGCGACGATCATGACGTCGGACTGCCGCGGGGAGAAACGCATGACTTCCATTCCGTAGCGCGATATGTCATGACGCGGATCACCGGCGGACATCAGTTCGATGGCGCAGCAGGAAAGTCCCATGGGCATGGGCCAGAGCGAATTCTTACGGGCCCAGCCCACGAGGGCGTCAAGTTTGGTCGTGAGATATCCTTCACCAAGGGCGGATTCTAATCCCATTGCAGTGCTCCTTTCTTCAGCTCGTAAATAAAGCCGACAGCCAAAACGATGATAAACACTAACATAACAACGAAACCAGTCCATCCGAGTTCCCGGAACTGTACGGCCCAGGGATACATGAACACCACTTCGATGTCGAAAATGATGAAGGACAGGGCAACCATGTAGTATTTCACCGAGAAGCGGTAATGCGCTGTGCTCACGGGATCGACACCACTCTCATACGTGGTGTACTTCTCCCGGTACGGCCGCTGGGGGCCGAGCAGCCAGGACATGTTTGCGGAGACCACGCCGAAGATCAGGGCGACGGCAATGATGAGGAAAATAGGGATGTAGCTTTCAATCATATCAATGAGAAACTGTTGTTTCTGTCAAGGAAGCAATGTAGGAAAAAGTCCCCATATTCACCAATGATGTGTGTCCTGCTCACTGACGGTACATGGCCTCGATCAGGTCCTGATACCGCTCTTCGACCACCTTGCGGCGAATTTTCAGGCTGGGCGTCATCGCGCCGTTCTCTATCGTGAATGGCTCGTCGAGCAGGGTAAAACGGCGCACCTTTTCGAAGTTCGCGAGATCCTTCTGCGTTCCCTGTATGGTTCCCTCGATCAGTTTGTACACCTCGTTGTGACTGAGGAGTTCGCTCACGTCCTTGTAGGCGATGTTATGGGAATCCGCATATTCTTTCAGCGCGTCGAAATCGGGCACGATCAGGGCGGTGAGAAACATGCGCTTGTCTCCGATGAGCACGAACTGATCGATATACTCGTTGCTCGCGAACAGGCTTTCAATGGGCTGCGGGGCGATATTTTTGCCCCCGGAACTGACAAAAAGATGCTTCTTGCGGTCGGTGATGTAGAGATAGCCCATCTCGTCGAGCATGCCGATGTCGCCGGTGTGCAGCCAGCCGTCGCCGTCGATGGCCTCTTCGGTCGCCTTTTTGTTGCGATAATAGCCCTTCATCACATGCGGTCCGCGTGTAAGGATTTCGCCATCGTCGGCGATACGCACTTCCACGCCGGGCAGTGCGAAGCCCACGGAACCGAATTTCTGCTTGCCGAGGCGATTGGCAGAGATAACCGGACTGCTTTCCGTCAGGCCATAGCCTTCGATGATGGAAATGCCCACGGCTTCGAAAAATTCGCCGAGTTCCCTGGGTAATGCCGCTCCGCCGCTGACGAAGAAGCGTATTCGTCCCCCGGTCCGTTCCTTGAGCTTCCCGAAGACCAGGCGTTCGGCGAGGGTGTGCTGTGAGCGCAGAAGTACGCCTGCGCCGCCGCGCTTCGCAGCCTGCACCTGTTTGCGCCCGACACCCACGGCCCAGTAGAAAATCTTTTTCTTGCTCCCCGATCCCTTCTCCACCATGCGGGCGATGCGGTTGTAGATGCGCTCGAACAGCCTGGGGACGGCAATCACCACGGTTGGTTTGATCTCCACCATGTTCTCCGCAACGGTCTCGATGCTCTCCGCATACGCCACCGTCGCACCGCAGGATATCGCGGTGTAGTATCCCGCCATGCGTTCGAACACGTGACAGAGCGGGAGAAACGACAGCAGAACATCGCTGTCATCAATGGGGATCACCTTGGCCGCCGCGATCACATTGGAGACGAAGTTGCTGTGTGTCAGCATGACGCCCTTGGGATTGCCGGTGGTTCCCGACGTGTAGATAATGGTGCAGAGATCCTCGGGCTTTATGCGTATCGAGGCTTCACGAAGGGCGTTCGGATGCTTCTCATGTTCGGGCAGACCGCCGTCGAGCACCTGCTGAAAGCTCATGACGCCTTCCGGAAGGCTGTCGAGCTCGTTCATGACGATGATGTGCTTGAGGGATTTCACATCATCGCGTATGCGCATGATCTTGTTGAGCTGAAACTGGTTGGAGACGACAGCGACGGAGACACCCGCGTCGTTGAGAATGAACTCGACCTGCTTCGCGGTCTGCGAGGGAAATATCGGAACATCCGCCGCACCGTGGTAAAGACATGCGAGATCCGTGACCACCCACTCCGGCCTGTTTTCGGCGAGCAGACCGACGCGGTCGCCGCTTCGCACGCCGAGTGCGGCCAGGCCGTGGTAGAACTGCCCCACCATCGCACGCATGTCACGGTAACGGAGCGGCGTATACGTCCCGTCTACCTTGCGCACAAGCATCGGACGTTCGTCTTGCATGTACTTGTCCGTGAGATTCAGAAACATCTCAGGGATCGTGGCGAAAGTCACTGCTAAGCTCATGATCGTACGTGATTTGGTGGGAACAGGGGATAAGCGTATCGGAAGATAATGTCCCCGCGCTGCAAGTGCAACGCGTTATTTCTTTCCGGATCGCCCGGGTTTGGTGACCGGGACGCCCTCTCGGCAGAGCGGACAGTCGTCCGGCTGATGCACGACGACGTCGAGGGTGAGCAGCGCTTTCGCCGGAACACCAAAATCCACCTTTCCTCCGCTGCGATCGACCAGGTAGGCCAGGCCGACAATGGTCGCACCGGTGTCCTTGACGGCATCGACGACTTCGAACACGCTGCCGCCGGTGGTCACGACGTCTTCGACGAGAAGGACGCGATCCTCGGGACCGAGGGTGAACCCGCGGCGCAGCACCATGCTCCCGTCGACGCGTTCGGTGAACATGGCGCGCACGCCGAGCTGCTTCGCGGTTTCATGGGCCAGGATGATGCCGCCTGTGGCGGGACCGAGCACCACGTTGGGCTTTTCGTCGCGGTACAGTTCGGCAAAATCGGCGCAGAGCTGCGCGGTCATAGCGGGATGTTCCAGCACGCGGAATTTTTCGACGTAATGCGGACTGTGCAGTCCCGAGGTGAGCACGAAATGTCCTTCGAGGAAGGCGCCGGACTGCTTGAAGATGCCGAGAATTTCGTCAT
>CAJXSA010000035.1 GCA_913060595.1 uncultured Ignavibacteria bacterium | reverse complement strand
CGTGTGCTCTTCCGATCTCGCGCGGAAGAACTCTGCGTTGCGGATAAGGTCGAATTCATTCATGACGATGCGGCGGGGTACGTCTCCGACGAAAAGGCGGATGTGGCCGCCTGCGTCGGCGCGACGTGGATCGGCGGGGGCGTCGCGGGCACGATCGAACTCCTCGAGCAGAGCCTGTGCGACGGAGGCATCATGCTCATCGGTGAACCGTACTGGCGTCAGCTGCCGCCGACGGAGGAAGTGGCGCAGGGCTGTCTCGCGCACGGAATTGACGACTACCACCTGCTTCCGGATCTTCTCGCCTCGTTCAAGGATCTCGGCTGTGACGTCGTCGAGATGGTGCTGGCGGACCAGGACGGCTGGGACCGCTACGAGGCGGCCAAGTGGCTTACCATGCGCCGATGGCTGGAAGACAATCCCAATGACGAGATGACGGAGGAGGTCCGCGACAAACTGAACACGGAACCCGCGCGCTACGCCGCCTACACGCGCGAATACGTGGGCTGGGGCGTGTTCGCGCTGATGTAGCAGTGTTGAACGACGGGATCATAGCGCCGGAAACGTGATGCGCAAAGCCACATACATGCTGCTGCTGAGCATGACGCTCCTTCTTCATTCCTGCCGGTCACAGGAGAATGGCATGACGGAGAAGCAGCGGCTTGACGTATTCGAACAGGTCTGGAAGCTCGTCAACGAGCACTTCCACGACGCGGATTTCAACGGTGTGGACTGGCAGAAAATGCGCAGGGAGTACGAGCCCGGCATCGCGGCCTGCACGAACACGGATTCCCTTTCCCTGCTGCTCAACGACATGCTGTTCGAACTCAACAGCTCGCATTGCGGGGTGGGACCGCTGTCCGAAATCGAGCGTGTGATCTCTCCGTACCTTTTCGCCGCGGGGGACATCGGCATCGACGTGCGCATTCTCGACGGCCGCATCGTGGTCACAACCGTGTCGGCGAGTTCGCCGGCGGACCGGGCAGGAGTGAAACCCGGTTTCACCATCAACAGCATCGATGGACTGGCACTGTCCGAGATTGAAGCGCGCGTCCGCTTCAGACCGCCGTTCAATGAAAGAAACCGGAAATTCCATCTCACGAGCGAGGTGCTGCGAGGGCTGTACGGCGAGCCGAATACAACGGTCACGCTTGCGTTCACCGATGAAGCGGAGCAGTCGCATTCCCGCACGCTGATGAGGACAGAAAGAAAGCAGGCCGTATTGCTCGGTGCAGGACTCCCGCCTGCCTTCCCGCGCTCCTCTGCCATGCGTCTGACCGGGAAAATTGCCTGCCTGCGCTTCAATGCATTCCGTCCCTCGGATATGGAACACGTGCTGGATGACGTTGCGAAAGTCGCGGATTCAGAAGGACTGGTCATCGATCTGCGTGGAAATGACGGCGGATCCGTTGAAGGAATGAAGCTGCTGCTCGGCAGATTCGTATCACGACCGATGAAGTACGGAGCCTATGTCAACAGGCATGAGCGCGATGAGGATTCTATCGCGCCTGCGGGCGACAGATACCGGGGGAAGGTCGTCCTGCTCGTGGATGAAATGAGCATTTCAGCCGCGGAAAACATGGCGGGCATTTTTCAACAGCTCGGCATCGGGAAAGTCATCGGGCAACGGACGCCGGGACAAATGCTCTGGGGCGAAGGATATGTGCTGCATGACAGCATCGCACTGGCGATCCCCGTGTACAGGCTTGAATATCTCAACGGTCGCAACCCGGAGAACAATGGGATATCGCCGGACGTCGAAGTACGCTTGAAGAAGGAAGAACTGCTGCGTGGGAAGGACACGCAGCTCGAGAAGGCGGTGGAGGTCCTGAAGTCGGAAATACGCAAGCAGGAAGCTTACTGATCTGCCGGTTATCGAAAAGACGCTTGTTGTCATGATGGGCGGAATATTTCCGTCTGGCAGAACATGCCGCCCCACGACAACGGGTGCGAACCTTGCGTGTGTCCGAATCAGCATCCCACTTGCCATTGCCCACGGATTTCCACGATATTCGGCTGAAGCACTTTCCAGAATCCCCGGATGCGATGAAAACACAATACTACACCGCCACGAGTCTCGACGGCTTCATCGCCACCGAGGACGATTCGCTCGACTGGCTGTTCCCGCTGGGGGACGGGCAGCAGTCCAGCTACGAAGAGTTCATCGCCGAAGTGGGGGCGCTGGCGATGGGATCGACAACGTATGAGTGGGTGCTGCGCAATACGGACATGGTGTCCGCCGAAATGGGGACGGCCTGGCCGTACACGCAGCCGGCATGGATATTCTCCTCGCGTGACCTGCCGGTTGTTGACGGGGGGGACATTCGCTTCGCGCGCGGGGACGTGCGTGCGGCACATGCGGAAATGCGGAGCGCCGCAGGAACGAAAAATATCTGGATCGTGGGAGGCGGGGACCTCGCAGGACAGTTTTTCGACGCCGGACTGTTGGATGAAATCATCGTCCAGGTCGGCGCCGCCTCCCTGGGCAGTGGCAAGCCGCTGTTTCCCCGCAGGGTGCTGCATCCCAGCCTGCAGCTCACATCCGTACAGCGCATGGGTAGCCACATGGTGGAATTGCGCTATGATGTCGTGAAATAGACTTGCGCATGTAGCACATTGCGACTACATTTGGACATGACAAGAAAGGACACATACGTGCGAGCAAGGGTTGATGCACGCCTCAAGAGAGAATCCGAAGAGATTCTCCTCGCCCTGGGACTGACGACAACCGAGGCAATTCGGATTTTCCTTCATCAAGTACGCCTCACCAGGGGACTGCCATTCGACATTCGTCTAAAAGAGGACAACTCGGATATTCTGCTACCGAACTCAATGCGCAGGGAGGCATTGGATTCACTTTATGACGACTGAACCCGGTCAGGTATTCATTGTTGATCTCGGCATGTCCGCCAAACCCCGACCGATGCTGGTCGTTTCGCGACGTGACGAGAATGCACCGAGAGCACTCAGTGTCTGCGCACCGATAACAACGAGCAATCGGGGCAGCAAATACGAAATCGCAATCGGTAAGCCTCGTTTCCTGCATAAAAACAGCTTTGTCAATCTCCAGGGTCTCACAGCGATCCAGCATCATGAACTTCGGCATCCAGTTGGCACGCTATCGATTGAAAAAATGGATGAGGTGAAAAAAGTACTCAGCTGGATGTTCGATCTTCCATCAGACAATTCGGCATGAGAGGTATTTGCAGATAACGTACCGGACGTCACCAGGTACCGTTTTTTTTCTGACACCGCTGATGAAAGGATGAGGATCCATGGCAGGACATCCGATATTCACAATGGCCTTCGCGAAGGTCTATCCCGCGTACATCAACAAGGCGGAGCGCAAGGGGCGCACGAAGGAGGAGGTCGACCAGATCATCTGCTGGCTGACCGGGTACGACCGGAAGGGACTGCAGGAGCAGATCGATCAGCAGAATGATTTCACAACCTTTTTTGCCCAGGCGCCGGAGATGCATCCGAACTGTGCGTTCATCAAGGGTGTCGTGTGCGGCGTCCGTGTCGAGGAGGTGGAAGATCCCCTGATGCAGAAGATCCGCTACATGGACAAGCTCATCGACGAACTTGCGCGCGGGAAGAAAATGGAGAAAATTCTGCGGGAGTAGATTTCAACACCACGCCGATCGAGCTGTAACGATTCCGCATCCCAGGTTTTGTACACAGGAATTATTTTTCACCGGTGGAAAATAATTCGCCGACAATTATTTCCCACCGGTGAGAAATAATTGACGCCGAAGGCAGATATTTTCGCGTTTTCGGAAATAACTTTCCTGCAGCCCCGCTTTTCCCATCACTGAATGGAGCCTCATGCGTTTTTCCATACAGACCTCCCGCAGCTCGACATGTTCTCGACGATTTTTTCCTCATAACTCGCGGCATCTTTTCCTCGCACTGCTTCTCATCATCGCGACGCCGGGGCTGCCGGCGCAGACGGTGATCACGGTGACGGATTCGGTGCGCACGGCGGATGTGCGGCGCCTGGGTATCAACGTGGGCTCGCGCTCGCGCTGGGGCGCGGCGCAGTTCATGAAAAATCTCATCGACAACCCGGGTTTCGAGGCGGGACATTTTGCTTCGGTGGTGCTGGCAGGCGAGGGCGGCACCGCGAACAGCTTCCCGATGGCCTTCTGGGATCCGGCGTGGAACAACGAGCAGTACGGCGTGGGCTGGTCGGAAGGATTCTGGCGCAATGCGGAATATGAAATCGTCTGGGGTGCGGCGAAGGGACGCGCGGGAAGGATCGGTTCATTCACCCACGCGGGCGGCGCGAATGTGTTCACCCTCGACGGCAGCGGCGCGGCGCCCGGACAGATGGATGTCATGCTGCTGCGCGGGAAGGACGTCCCGGGTTTCAACGGTGACGGGTCCATTGTCGATGCGACGGATGTCCGGCCCGGGTCGCCGGGTGCGCAGTCGCTGCGCCTCACCGCGGGCGGCTTTGTCTATCGTTTCTACATGGACTCGATGTGGCGCGACGGCGACCGCAGCGCGGGAAAAATGCTCGTCATCAACGGCGCGTACCGTTTCTCCATCTGGGCGAAGGCCCGGACGGAAGGGGATGCACTGCGCGTGCGTTTCTTCCGCGAAAACGAAGGGTCCTTTCTCGATGAGACCATTGCACTCACCACGCAGTGGCAGCATATCGAACGAACCTTCTTCGTCCCGGAAGGCGCCGATCCCGTGCGCGCATACACCGACGAGGAATACCATCCCATTCTTGCCTTCATCCTCGAAGCGACGGGCAGCGGCGCGGAGGTGCTGGTCGACGACGTGGAACTGCATTCCACCGAACACATGAATCCCACGGTGTTCACAGACAGTTATGTCGACCGGCTGATGGAACTGCGTCCGGGTGTGCTGCGCTACTGGGGGGGACAGCTGGGCGCCGCGCTTGCAGATCAGCTTGCCCCGCCTTTCGCGCGCCGCACACACGGCTATTCCCCGCGCACGCGTAACGCCGACAGCTGGCCGTACTCCCTGCATGAATTCCTCGAACTCTGCGCGCATGTGAACGCGGATCCCTGGTATGTCATGCCGCCGGCCTTTTCGCGCGAGGAGATCGAGGGACTCGTCGAGTACCTCGCCGCGCCCGCGACGTCCGCTCCCGGCTCGCCCTGGGCGGAGCTGCGTGGACGGCTGGGACGCACCGAACCCTGGACGGAGGTCTTTGACCGCATTCACATCGAGTACGGAAACGAGCTATGGGGTGCTGCCAGCGGCGGCGATCCCTTCATGGGCGCGTCGGTCAACGGAGGTGTGCGTCTCGGGAACATTGCCAGTGACCGCTTCGACCTGCTGCGTGCTGCGCCGCATTTCGACGCCGGCGTGATGAAGCTGGTGATCGGGGGACAGGCGGGCTATGCCGGACGGCAGCGGGAAATCGTGCAGAACAGCAGCGCGCATGACGCGGTGGCGCTGGCGCCGTATTTCGGGGTGCTGGACCGATGGGACAGCGACGAGGACATCTACCGGCCGCTGTTCGCTGCGCCCATCGCCTCGGCGGCACAGGGACGCATGCGGGCAAACCGTGGCTATCTCGACGAGGACGGCGGCACGGAGCTGTCGATTTACGAAGTGAATTTCCACACCACGCACGGCGACGCGCCGATCGGGGTGCGCAACGATTTCCTCACCGGCATGGGCGGCGCCGTGGCGCTGCCGCTGACAATGCTCAGCTATCAGCGGGAACTGGCCGCCCGGGACCAGTGCGCGTTCAGCTCGCTGCAGTACGCCTTCCGCCTCGAAAGCGGCGACATGGCCCGGCTCTGGGGCATGCTGCGCGACGTGGAAGCCACCGGACGCAAGCGGCCCACCTGGCTCGGCGTCGAATGCGCCAACCGCGCTGTCATGGGCAGCGCCATGCACACCGCGCAGTCCGGCGACAATCCCGCCTGGCTGCAGCAGGCGATCAACGGCGTGGATGAAGAAATCCGCGTCGAAGAAATCCAGTCCTTCGCTTTTGCCGATGGCGCACAGAGAGGCCTGGTGCTTTTCAACCTCTCCCTCACACGCACCCTGCCGGTCGAACTCGATCTCGACGCCGCGCCTCGTGCCGACGCCACGCTGCACGCGCTTACCGCCGCGTCCATTCACGATGACAACGAGGACAGCACGACGATTACCATCGACTCCGTCGCCATCACGGATTTCGTCGACGGCTACGCGCTGGAGCTTCCGCCGCACTCCGTGCACGCACTGACCTGGACCGTCGACGTCACCGCCGCGCAGACGCCTCCCGCCGCCGCTGCGTTCACTCTTGCCGCGCAGTCGGTCCCCGGCGGAGAGATACACGTGTTGTACGAGGTAGGGAAGGAAGCCTCCGTGCGCGTGGAAGTGCGCGATCTGCTGGGCCGGCATGTTGCGGACCTGCTTTCCGCACGGCAGTCGCCGGGGACATATGCGCTGCGCTGGCGCGCGCCCGCACCGGGAGTGTACTTTGTGCGGATGCTGGCGGCGGGCGAGGCGCGGGTCGTGCGCGTCGTTGCGTTGCGCTAGGTTGTCTCCTCCGCCAGTATCCCCTCCGCCGTTGGCGTCGGGGATGTATTTGTTCGCCTTCGTCCCGCGGTGCGGGACTGCGGCGAACGTATTTATCCCGCTGCGCGGGATGTATTTGTCCTCGCTTCGCGGGGACGTAATGCACTGATGACGAGAGTACGTCCTGCGCAGCAGGACAAATACGGCGACGCCGCAGGCGGAACAAAATACGGCCGCCGAAGGCGGGCAAATACGCCCAAGCGCGCCGTCAGGCGCCCAGGCGCTCCTCGACGGTCGCGTGAATGCGCTCTACCCAGTCCGCGTGCTCCGGCTTCATGAGCACGCTGCGAAGGACGGTGGTCCATTCCGCGTCCGCTTCGATGTCGGGATAGCGCGCGGTGAGCAGTGCGGTTTTCACGCGCAGCTTGCTGAGGTACAGCGGATTCTCTTCGTCGCTCATCGTCTCCTCGAAGAGAGCGTCGGAGCGGGCGGAGATTGCGCTGGCGCTGCGGGGACCGTTGTCGGGGAAGAACACGACGATGTCCAGCGACGGCTCCAGCACCAGGGCCACACGGTCGGAGGTGCGGATGCGTTCGCTCCAGTCCAGCGCCGCGCGGCGGCAGCGACGCAGCACTGCACCCAGTCCGGTGTCGGTGTGCAATGGCAGCATGCGCAGCGTCAGCCACAGGGCGGCGGCGGACGCGCCGGCACGCGAGCATTCGAGACTGATTTCCCCGAGGTGCAGCTCGTCGGAAGTGAAGTAGGTGTAGGGGGAGTCGTGCACGTAATGGCGTCCCACCGCCGGATCGCGGAAGAGCACGCAGCCGCAGCCGTAGGGCTGCAGTCCGTGTTTGTGCGGATCGACCACGATGCTGTCGGCCTGTGCCATGGCGGCGAACGCCGCGGCGTCCACGCCGTCGGTGCTGTCGTCGGCCACGAGGCGGAAGAAGCCGCCGTACGCGGCGTCCACGTGCACGCGGAAGCCATGCCGTGCGCCGAGTTCGAGAATGCGGGGCAGCGGATCGAGCGCGCCGAGCGCCGTCGTGCCCAGCGTGGCCACCACCGTGCCGATGTCCTCTGACAGGCAGAGCTGATGCAGCGCCTCGGTGTCCATGCGTCCCTGGCTGTCCGACGGCACCTCCACCGCGCGCAGTCCCAGTACTTCGCACATGCGGCTGTGCGTGTAATGCGCCTGTTCGGAAAACGCGACGGCGCGCTCGGGATGTTCGCGCCGTGCCACCCACAGGGCTTCGAGGTTGGCGATGGTGCCGCTGCTGGTCAGGTGTCCGAGATGTTCCGCGTAGCCGTACATGCGTGCCAGCTCCGCGGTGAGTTCCTTTTCGATCTGTCCCGTGGCCGGACCGCCGTCCAGCGCGTGGTTGTTCGGATTGATCAGCATGGCGGCTAGGTAGCCCAGCACCGCAGCCTGATGCGGCGGCTTGAGCATCTGTCCCGCGTACATCGGGTGAAAGAAGGGATAGTTGTCCTGCAGCCGCTCCTGCAGCGCCGCCGCGCCTTCGCGCAGCGCCGCGCTGTCCACGGTGAGGGAGGCGTCCTGGTGATACGGCAGCCAGCGTGCCTGGAATTCGCGCTGTCCTTCCACGATATCGGTGAGCAGGTCGGCGAGTTGATCGAGCATGGGAGGAACCGGATTGTTGCAGGGGGACGGGTTGACTTCGAATATAGGAAAATCTAGGTTGAAGAGGATTTCACGGATTTTGTGGATTACTCGGATGCTTTACCACGGATTACGCTGATTACACAGAGGGCCTCTCTATGTCGGAGTTCAGGCAGAACATGGCGACGAAGGAGTGGGTGATCGTCGCGGGAGAGCGGGAGGGACGGCCGCATGATTTCAAGGCGGAGGCGGAGCGGAACGGGGAGGCGCCGCGGCACCGGGAGGACTGTCCCTTCTGCACGGGCAATGAAGACGAAACCGGCGAGGAACTGCTGCGCATCGGGGAGGGGAAGGACTGGCGCATACGGGCGGTGCGCAACAGGTTCAGCGCGCTGCACCCGGACCACTCGGTCACGCGGCGGTCGCAGGGACTGTTTCTCAAATCCGACAGCTATGGCGACGCGGAGGTCATCATCGAATCCCCGCGGCATAACGCCACGCTCGCGACGCTGACAACCCAGGAACTGGAAGAAGTGATCGGAGCCTATCGCCTGCGCATCGCGGTGATCAGCGCCATGCCGAACATCGCCATCGTCATGCTGTTCCGGAATTACGGCGCGCGGGCGGGCACGTCGCTCGCGCATCCGCACACGCAGATCATCGCCTCGCCCATCATTCCGCCGCATATACGTGATCCCTTTCAGAAAGCCGCGCTGCATTACGACAGCTACGGCAGCTGCGTGTACTGCGACATGGTGGAAGAGGAACGCCGGCAGGTGGATCGCATGGTGTATGAGAACGAGCACTATGCCGTGTTCTGTCCCTTCGCAGCGCGCACGCCCTACGAACTGCGCATCTATCCGAAGCGGCACAACGCCAGCTTCTTCTGGTCGGGCGAGCACGAAATCCCCGCGCTGGCGGACGCCCTCTCGCGCACGCTGCGCGGCATGCATGCCCTGCTCGGCAACCCGAGCTACAACCTGCTGCTGCGCACCGCGCCCGTCGGAGACGAAGACGTGCGCTACCTGCACTGGTATTTCGTGATCGTGCCGCGGATGTCCACTCCCGCGGGCTTTGAGATGGGAAGCGGCATTTACATCAACAGCGTTCCCCCCGAAAGCAGCGCCGCCGAATTGCGCCAGGCCCTTCCCCGCGACTGACCCCTATTTTTTCCGCCTGCGATGGAGGCGTTCGATGTTCCAGGACTGCATTTCCTCGTACAGCGCGTGGTCGGTGAGACTGTATTGCAGCGGCGTGACGGAAATCATGTTTTTCCGCAGCGCGGCATCGTCGACGTCCGTGTCCTTGTCCCACACGTACTTGCCCACCAGCCAGTAGTAGTCGCGTCCCACCGGATCACGCCGCGTCTCGAAGCCGTCGTCCCACCACGATCGTCCCTGCTTCGTCACCGCAACGCCCTCGATCTCCTCGGGCGGCACGGCGGGCACGTTCACGTTGAGCAGCGTCCCCTGCGGCAGTCCTTTCTTCAGTATCTCCCCCGAGAGCTTGCGCGCGAAGGCAGCGGCGGCGCGCATGTCGGCTTTTTCCGAATGCGAGGCGAGGGAAAAGGCGATGGCGGGAATGCCCAGCACCGCGCCTTCGGTGGCGGCGGATACGGTACCGGAGTAGATGACGTTGACCGAGGTGTTCATGCCGTGGTTGATGCCGGACACCACGAGATCGGGTTTGCGGTCGAGCAGCGTACTCACGCCCAGCTTCACGCTGTCCGCGGGAGTGCCTTCCACCGCCCAGCCCGAGAAATGCCGTCCGCGCTGTATCGGACGCGCCCGCAGCGGCGTCTGCACCGTGATCGCATGTCCCACCGCGCTCTGCTGCGTTGCCGGTGCAACCACCACGACGTCCGCGATCGCACGCAGTGCCATCACAAGCGCAAAAATTCCGGGAGAATCATAACCGTCGTCATTCGACACGAGAATAAGAGGGCGTTTCATAGGGGATACATTGTCATTATTGAATACATCATATCCCCCAATCTACAACCTCCCCCCGTAACCACGAAAAGCTCACGGATTTCTCATGTCTGAAATGATCTCTGTGTAATCTGCGTAATCCGTGGTAAAACCTCCGAGTAATCCTTCCCCTCCGCTTAATCCTCTTCCAGTACGACCGCCGTCCCATACACGAGTATCTCCGCCGCCGACTGCATCAGGAAACTCGTCGCGAAGCGCGTATCCACCACGGCGTTGGCGCCGAGCGCCTCGGCGTCGGCGATCATGCGGTCGACGGCCTGGTCGCGCGATTCGGCCATGAGCTTGGTGTATTCCTCGATCTCTCCGCCGACGATGGTTTTGAGTCCGGCGAGAATGTCCTTGCCCAGGTGTCGCGCGCGTATGGTGTTGCCGCGCACGACGCCGATGGATTTGACGATGCGTTTTCCTGCGACCTGTGAAGATGTTGTGACAATCATCGCTGCACCTCTTTGTATTTGTCGTGGCGGGATGTGAACCAGCGCTCACGGATGACGGAGAAGAATAGGAGGAACAGTCCCCCTGCCAGAGTGAAAATGCCGACCTTGACGATCAGCGGCGCCTGGCTGTCGGCCCAGAGCGCGGAGACGAATTCGATGGCGCCCCAGGCGAAGAGCACGGCGGCGCCGAGGGTGACCAGCACCCAGGCGATGCCGCGTTCGGTGCGGTTGTAGACGCCTTTCCAGTAGCCGTCCCATACCTCGGGGGCGGGTTCGCTGAGCTTGAGATCCATGGTGGCCTCCTTGACCTTGCGGAATGCATGCCATTCCTGTTGACATTCCTTTTCCCGAAGGAAGTTTTCGAATTCCGAATGCTCGCTGCCTGCGAGCTCACAGTCCAGCGCTTTCATCATCAGCATGCGAAAGCGGTCGCGTTCCATGGCAGTCATGTCATATCCTCCAGCATATCCTTCAGGTGCTTTCGTGCGTAGTACAGGCGGGACATCACCGTGCCGTGCGGCATTTCCAGCAGATCGGCGATTTCCGCGTAGGAGTACCCGTCGAAGTCGCGCAGCACGATGATTTCGCGCTCTTCGGATCGCAGCGCCTCCAGCGCCGTGCGTACGCGGTCCCGCAGCAGCGCCCGGTCGGTGTCCCGCGCGGGATCGTCGTCCGTCGCCGCCACGTCGAACAGCGGGGTCATCGCGGAGAAAGGACGGGCCTGCGCCGCGCGGTCGCGCAGCCGGTTCAGGCAGAGATTGCGCAGGATGCGGTAATACCAGGTAAAGAAGCTGCGTCCCGCATCGAACCTGCGTATCGCCTGCCAGGCGCGGATGAAGGCCTGCTGCGAGCAGTCCATCGCCTCGTCATGCGAGCCCAGCAGCGCGAGCGCGGAGTAATAGGCCGGCTGCTGATAGGTGCGCACCAGCTCTCCGTAGGCGTCCTTCTCCCCTGCCTGCACCCGCCGTATCAGTGCCTCGTCGTTTCGTACCGCTGCTTTCATCGTTCTTTCCTCGTTGGGTTCATCTATGATACCCGCAAGGGGACATTTTATTCAGTGGGTGGTGAAAAGGCAACCAGTTAAAGGCAACCACAGTGTACACAAAGGAAACACAGAGTTCACAAAGAATAATAATGAATACATCCTTTGTGAACTCTGTGCCAGACTCTGTGTCCATTGTGGTTGCCTTTCCTGTGGATGCCTTTGATCCATATTCCTATATTACAACACTTGCACAGACATCAATTCAACAGGAGACATATGAAAACCACGGCAATGCTCACCCTCGCGATGCTGCTGCTCACGTTCGGCGCTGCGGCGCAGGAGAACACGGAGCGTCAGACAGTGCTGATGAAAACGGAACTGGGCGACATCACGCTGGAGATGTGGCCGGATATCGCACCGAAGACGGTGGAGAATTTCACCGGTCTCGCCATGGGCACCAAGGAATGGACGGACCCGAAAAGCGGGGAGAAGAAAAGCGAACCGTTCTATGACGGACTCACCTTTCACCGCGTCATCGATGATTTCATGATACAGGGCGGCTGTCCGAAAGGCGACGGCACCTCGGGACCGGGCTACACCTTCGAGGACGAGTGCTTCGAGCAGGGCGAGGAGCTGAAAGGCGCGCTGTCGGATGAAACCAAGGCGCTGCAGGTGTTTCAGCAGGTGCTCACGCCGTATTTCCAGGCCAGCGCGCGTCCCGATCCCGAACTGATCACCATCGTCGAAGCCTGCCAGGAACAGCAGAGCGGGCGTCCGATGATGATTCACGACGTGGAATGGTACAAGGAGAAGACCGGCCATACGGATCCCGTGTACGCGCAGGGCAAGCTCAAGGCGCAGGTGGCCTACGCGACCATATGCATGGCCAACGCGGGTCCCAACACCAACGGCTCACAGTTCTTCATCGTCACAAAGAAAGCCGGCTGCGACTGGCTCGACGGCAAGCACACGGTGTTCGGCAAGGTGACCAAGGGCATGGACATCGTGCACGCCATCGAAAAGAAAGGCAACGGCGTGAAAATAGAATCCGTGCGCGTGGTCGAATAACGCGCAAGGGAACACCCCGCGAGCGCGTCCCGCGTCCGCTGGCGCAACATTTAGAGGAGGACGTCATGAATCACAAACGTTTTGTCGTTCCGCATGACAAAAAGATCCGGCTGAAGGATTTCGACACGGCCGACACCGGCAAATTCAAGAAGAAAAAGGACGCGCAGAAAAAGCTGCGTGCAGACATTTCTCGCCTGGCGGAGCTGCAGGACGTGCTGTACGCGGACGACCGTTACGCGCTGCTGCTCATTTTCCAGGCCATGGACGCCGCGGGCAAGGACAGCACCATCAAGCATGTGATGTCCGGCGTCAATCCCCAGGGCTGCCAGGTGTTCAGCTTCAAGGCGCCCTCCGCCGAAGAACTGGACCACAACTATCTCTGGCGCTGCATGAAACGCGCGCCTGAACGGGGACGCATCGGCATCTTCAATCGCTCGTATTACGAAGAAGTGCTGGTCACGCGCGTGCATCCCGAACTGCTCGAGTATCAGCGGCTGCCGCCCTCGGGGCACAAGCACATCTGGAAGGAACGCTTTGAGGAAATAAACAACTACGAGCGCTATCTCACGCGCAACGGCACGCGCGTGCTCAAGTTCTTCCTCAACGTGTCGCGTGACGAACAGCGGCGCCGCTTCCTCCGTCGCATCGACCGACCGGAGAAGAACTGGAAATTCTCCACAAGCGACATGAAGGAACGCGCACGCTGGGACGATTATCAGCACGCCTACGAGGGGCTGATCAACAACACCAGCACCTCGCACGCTCCCTGGCACATCATTCCCGCCGATCACAAATGGTTCATGCGCGGTGCCGTGGCCGAGATCATCGTTGACACTCTCGAGGGAATGGATATCCATTATCCCGAGGTCAGCGACGAGCGCCGCGCCGAACTGCAGCACATCCGCGCGGAGCTGGACCAGGATCAGGACTGACAGCGCGGACATTCCGCGTCACGCATGTCTGCCGTCGTGCGGCAGGCGCCTCACCGATATGTTTTTCTCACCGGAGTACCGCACCGATGAAATTCCGCTCTTTGTTCCTCTTCCTCTTTCTCATTTCCCTCGTCGCCACGGCCGCCGCGCAGGAGCGTGCACCGATGACGGCAGAAACGCTCTGGAGCGTGAAGCGCGTGAGCGCGCTGACGCTTTCACCAGACGGAAACACCGCCGCGGTGGTGGTGACGTCCTACGACATCGAAAGCAACAAGGGCAACGGCGACATATGGCTGATCGACGTTGCCACAGGCGCCGCGCGGCAGTTCACCGCGGGTGAAAGCACCGAGGGCGGGCCGCAGTGGAGTCCCGACGGCCGGCACATCGCCTTCACTGCGAAACGCAACGACGACGAGCGGTCGCAGCTTTATGTGATTCCCGTCGACGGCGGCGAAGCCCGCCGCATCACCGACATGCCCACGGGCGTCAGTGGGGTGCAGTGGTTTCCCGGCGGCGGACGCATCGCCTTCGTTTCCTCGGTGCTGCCGGGGATATGGGACGATTTCGATTCCCTGCGCACCGAGATGAAGCGGCGCAAGGAGAGCAAGGTCAGCGCGAAAATCACAGAGGACCGTCTCTACCGCTACTGGGATCATTATCTGACCGACGGCTACCTGAAGCACATCTACGCGGTGGATGTCCGTTCGGAGCGCGTCACCAATCTGACGCCGAAGATGGACCGGTATTTCAGCTATTCCGGCGGCGTGGATTACGCGATCGCACCCGACGGCGAGGAGCTTGCCGTCACCGCGCTCATCAGCGGTGCCCCGTACGACGAACTGTACACGGACATCTACATCGTGCCCACGGACGGCAGAGGGGACATGCGCAGCGTGACCGCCGACAATCCGGCGGACGATTTCTCTCCCTACTACACGCATGACGGGAAGTACCTGCTCTACGGCCGGCAGACGCGCACGGACATGAACGCGCAGAACACGCACCTGATGCGTCTCGAGCGCGCGGGCGGAGAGCCGGTGGAGCTGTGCCGGAATTTCGACCGCAGTCCCTCGGGCTGGACCACCGACGAGAAGGACCGCACGGTGTATTTCACCGCGGCGCATCTCGGCAAGACCAGCGTGTTCTCCGTTCCCATGAGCGGCGGGGCGGTGACCACCGTGCTGCACCGGGGCACCAACAGCCACCTGCATGCGCAGAACGGACGCATCGTCTTCCTGCACGAGTCGCTGTCCGCACCCGATGCGGTGCATGCGATGAACACGGACGGGAAAAACCTGCGCAAGCTGTCGACCTTCAACGACGAACTGTTTGCCGGCGTGGCCATGGGACGCGTGGAAAACGCCTGGATCGAAGGCGCGGAAGGGGACAGCGTGCAGATGTACATCATCTATCCCCCGGACTTCGATCCCGCGAAGCGCTGGCCGCTGCTGGTCATGGTGCACGGGGGACCGCACGGCAGCTTCGGCGACAATTTCCATCCGCGCTGGAACGCGCAGACGTTCGCCGCCGGCGGCTACGTGACCATCACGCCGAACTTCCACGGTTCCACCGGCTTCGGTGAGTACTTCGCCGACCGCATCAACGGCGAGCATCCGCGTCTGCCCTTCATCGACGTGATGAAAGCCACCGACGTAATGACGCGCAAAGCGTATATCGACTCGACACGCATGGCCGTGGCCGGCGGCAGCTACGGTGGCTACCTGGTTTCATGGATCGGGGGACACACCGACCGTTACGCCGCGATCATCAACCACGCGGGCGTGTACAACCTGATGGCGCAGTTCGGTTCCGACGTCACGCAGCATCGTGACATCAGCTACGGCGGGACGCCGTGGGACGGACGTGACAACGTGCTGCGCTGGAGTCCCTCGCAGTACGCGGCGAACTACAGCACGCCGACGCTGGTGATGCACGGCGAGCGCGATTTCCGCGTGCCGTACGGGCAGGCGCTCGAGGCCTACGGGATGATGAAGGCCAAGGGCGTGCCCGCGAAGCTCGTTATTTATCCCGACGAGAACCACTGGATTCTTTCGGCGCAGAATTCCATTCACTGGTACGGCGAGTTCGACGCCTGGCTGCAGCGCTGGATCGGCGCCGGGGGACGCTAGTCCGCCATGCCCGA
>CAJXSA010000034.1 GCA_913060595.1 uncultured Ignavibacteria bacterium | reverse complement strand
GGTGACATCACGCTTTCCCGGATCCATTTCGCAGACGGACTGCCGCGCGGCGGTGCGTTTCTGAAGGGACGTTTTGTCGCCGACAGCATATGCTATCAGCGGCTCCGCCTGGTGGATTTTCCCGCCGTGACCGCCGAACCCGAAATCGGCAGCTTTCCCAATCCCGCGCACGCGGCGACCATGGTGCACTGCTTTCTGCCGGCTGCGGCGAACGTGCGCATATCGCTGCACGGCATGCTCGGACAGGAGATCCGCCTCCTCCACGACGGTCCGCTCGAGGGCGGGGACCATGCCTTTCCGATCGATGTGTCCGCGCTGCCGCGCGGTTCCTATCTATGCCGGCTGACGACCCCGGAAGGCAGGACAGCGTCACATATCCTGGTGCGTCCATGAAGCACGCGTGCGCACTTCTTTCGGCCTTCATCCTGGCGCTGCTGCTGTCCGCATCGGCGTCCGCGCAGTTCATGGACCATACCCCGCAGGAGCGCGTTCTGCTCGGCGTGCATGGCGGCATGGCCTTCTCGTGGCATCAGGGCAGCTTCACGACAGGGGACGCGCAATTCGACTGCTGCACGTTCTCCGGTGGAAACGGCATCGGGCGGGTGGTCGGACTCCGGGGCGTGCTGCCGCTGTCCGGGAGAAGTTTCCTGCGTCCCGGCATTTCATTCGAAGCGCTCAACGCGGAGTACCCCGTGGAACGGGAGGCGTTCCCTGTTCTCGGCAGCAACGATCAGGTCGTGCTGATGACACTGGAAGAAGAACTGTCGATTCGTCTGGACGTGTTCAGCGTGGAAGTGCTCTATGCGTATCGCGTCGTCGACCCCGGCATGTATGTCGTGGCCGGTCCGGCCTGGACGACATTCATGTCGCAGCATCAGACGCAGGAGGAAACCATCGTCTCACCGCCTCAGCTTGTGTTCGCGGACGGGGGCAGGTCACATCTGCTGATCGACAGTGAAATCGAGGGGCTCTCGTCGTTTTTCTCCTTCCGGGCAGGGGCGGGCGCGCTGTTTCCCATCAGCGCCATGTTTCATGCGAATCCGGAAGTCCTCTTCATACTCCCGCTCACCGATCTGCAATCGGAGGGCGAATGGTCCGTCGCAGGTTTCGAATTCAGTCTCGGGGTGCTTCTGGTTCTGTGAGCAGGTGCTCTCCGCGGAAGAGGTCTTCCATTTGCTGTCTCTCTCTCCCGATCATCCACGCATTTCCATGGACGAGAACTTCTGCCGCGAGTGGGCGGGAATTGTACGTGGAACTCATGCTCGTGCCGTATGCGCCCGCCGACAGCAGGGCGACCAGGTCGCCGCGCCGGAGCTGGGGAAGGGGATAGCGCCGCGCGAAGGTGTCTGCGCTTTCGCACACGGGACCCACGACGTCGTAAAACACGGTGGTCTGTCCGCCTTCCGGTTCACGCAGCGGGACAATGTCGTGCTGCGCCGCATAGAGCGCCGGGCGCAGGAGGTCGTTCATCCCCGCATCGAGAATAAGAAATATGCGATCGCGGGCGGGCTTCTCATGCTCGACGGCGGTTACGAGCACGCCGGCGTTCGCGACCAGGGAACGTCCCGGTTCGGTGAGTATGGTGAAATTCGCGGCGCGCGATCCGAGCAGGCTGCGGATGCTTTCCGCGATGAGGCCCAGGTCGAGAGTCTGTTCTTCGTCATTGTACGCAACACCGAACCCGCCGCCTATATCGATCACCGGGTCCGGGATGTCGAGTGTGCCGCAGATATCATCCAGTGTGGTGATCAGAAGCAGCAGCGCTTCGCGGTAGGGTTCCGGGGAGAAGATCTGCGATCCCAGGTGAAAGCTCAGTCCCCGTATACGCACACCGGGCAGCCATGCGGACTGTGCGGCGAGGGAGCGGATGTCGCCCGCGGTCATGCCGAACTTGTGTGAAGATTCGCCCGTGGAAATATGCGGGTGCGTGTCTGTCCCCACATCGGGATTGAGACGCAGGAGGACATCGGCCGTCATCTGTTTCTCAGCGGCGATGTCGGAGATGAGACGGCATTCACTGGCGGATTCCGCGTTGAACAGCGCAACACCGGCATCGAGTCCGTCAGTGATATCCGCGTGCGATTTCCCGACGCCGGTCATGGTCATGCGTGCCGGATCGGCCCCCGCACGCAGGACGCGATGCAGTTCGCCGCGTGAATTCACGTCGAAGCCTGCCCCGTGTCGCGCAAGCATCTGCAGGAGGGGAAGCGAGGAGTTTGCCTTCACGGCGAAGCATGCGTGGTGACGCAGACCTTCGAATGCCGTGACATGTTCCCGGTATCGCTGCACGACACTGTCGAGGTTGTAGACGTACGTCGGAGTCCCGACGCGCGCGGCGATCTCCGTCAGCGAAATCGTGCCGCAGTGCAGCATGCCGTCACGGTATGAAAATCCATCGGCGTCGATCATGCGGAATCGTCGTCCTGTGTATGAGCGATGGGAAAGGTGCTGCCGGAAAATAGCACGAAGGGACGGCTATTCAAAAACTCCCGGCTCCGCGATGGAGGAGAAAAACTCGTCATGCAGTTCGAGCACCGCGTCGGAAACGTGCTCCTCGTCGATGACGAAGGTCAGGTTGATCTCGCTCGCGCCGTGGCTGATCATCTCGACCGGGATGCCGCGCAGCCTGCTGAAAATGCGCGCGGGCGTGCCGATTTCGGATTTGAGCCTTTCGCCGACGACACAGATGATCGCCTTTTCGCGCAGCACGGTGACTTCGCCGTATTTCGCGAGTTCCGCGATCAGCGCCTCGAGTTCCGGGGAGTGTTCCACGCTGAGGGAAATGCTGACTTCGGACGTCGTGACGAGGTCTACCGATGTCTGATACTCGTTGAAAATATCGAAGATCTTTTTCATGAAGCCGTAGCTTCCGAGCATGCGCGTGGAGGTGATGTTGATGATGGTGATGCCGCGCTTATAGGAAATCGATTTGACCGGAATGTTGACGGGATCGATGCGCGCCTTGATCAGCGTGCCTTCCACCTGCGGCCGTCGCGAATTGAGAATGTGCACGGGCACGTCCTTCTCGATGGCCGGAAGCAATGTGCTCGGGTGCAGCACCTTCGCCCCGAAATAGGCCAGCTCGGACGCCTCGCGGAAGGACATCTCGCGAATGCGCAGGGCGCCGGGGACGATGTTGGGATCTGCGGTCAGCATGCCGTCGACGTCGGTCCAGATTTCAATGTCGTCCGCCTGCATGACCGTTCCGATCACTGCGGCGGAAAAGTCGGAGCCGCCGCGACCGAGCGTCGTGGTGACCCCGCGGCTGTCCGCGCCGACGAATCCCTGCAGGATGGGGACGATGCCTTTGTCGATGCGAGGCCGTATCACTTTCTCGCAGGCGGCCTGCGTCGCGTCGAACATCGGTTCAGCGCGCCCGAAGCTGCTGTTGGTGACCATGCAGTGGCGGGAATCCAGCAGTTCCGCGCGGACATTGGCCTCGCGCAGCGCCTCGGTGACGATGGCGGTGGACATGCGTTCGCCGTAGGACATGACGAAATCAAGCACGCGCAGCGAAAGGTCGCCCGTGATGGATATCCCGTATATGAGGCTGCGAATTTCTTCGTCGTAGGCCTTGAAGAGCCTGATGAGCATGTCCTGCTCGCGCAGTCCCTTGATGAGGTTCGCGACGACCGCGTAATGACGTTCGATAATTCTGTCGCGCAGCACGGCTTCGGCTTCGGCGCGTTTGCCTTCCGCAGCCAGCTCGGCGCAGCGGATCAGCGCATTGGTGATGCCCGCCGCCGCGGAGAGCACGACAGCAGGCTTCCGCTTTATGCGGCTTCGAATAATTTCACAGGCGGTGGACATTGCGGCGGCGTCTTCCAGCGACGTTCCGCCCAGCTTCATGACGATCATGTGTCTCTGTCGTTGCGATGGTCAGGGGAACAGACTGTCAAATCGATCAATGCATAATATAGTGAATAATGGAGAACCAATGCTCCCGAAGAGTGTCGCGCGTTGGCTTCCCGCAGAAATTCCGGCAGTGTTTCGCGTCTGGTCACGATTCTGAGCAGTGTGTCCGCCGGAATTTGTGCGCCGGCCGTTGTCTATGCATCGAATTTTTAATAATTTAGTGTCAGCAGGGTATCGGGTCGGAAGGTCCGCGACAGGAATTGTGCGAGCGCGTGTCCCGATGCGGGAATATCGGATCTTCTGGTTTTGATAAGATGCTGGAATTTGTGATTTTTGTAACGATATACAGCGCATGCGAGGTTTCCTGCCTACAGTACTGACCGACCGAATCCTCCCTGCCATCACGTTCTCAACACATATCAGCACATCAAGATGTTCAAGACATTTCCCGGTGGGGTTCATCCCCCTGAAGAAAAGGAACTCAGCGAGCACTGTGCCTTCGAAGCGATGCCGATGCCCAGCATGGTCATTCTGCCGCTCTCGCAGCACCTCGGCAAGCAGGCCACCCCGACGGTGGACAAGCGTGCCGTCGTCGCACGCGGGCAGGTGATCGCGCAGGCCGACGGTTTCATTTCCGCCCCGGTGCATGCGACCATCACGGGCACGGTGAAGAGCATCGGCCGCGAACACAACAGCAACGGCTACATGAAGGAAGCGATGGTCATCATACCGGCCAAGCTCAAGGAAGGGGAGGAGCTGCCGGCGGACGTGTCGCTGCCTCCGCTCGACCCGTCCACGGTCACGGCGGATGAAATCCGCGCCCGCGTCAAGGAAGCGGGCATTGTCGGCCAGGGCGGCGCAGCGTTTCCGACCTTCGTCAAGCTCAGTCCACCCGAGGGCAAGGAGCTCGACGCCGTCATCATCAACGGCTGCGAGTGCGAACCCTATCTCACGCGTGACGACCGATTCATGATCGAGCGTCCGGACGCCATCGTCTCCGGGCTGACGCTGATCATGCGGGCGCTCGGTGTGAAGCGGGGTGTCATCGGCATCGAAAGCAACAAGCCGGATGCCATCGCGTCGATGCAGAAAGCCGTCGCCGGTCACGAAGGACTCGAGGTGTGCGCACTGCAGACCAAGTATCCGCAGGGTGCGGAGAAAATGCTCATCAAGGCGGTGAACGGACGCGAAGTGCCCCCGGGCAAGCTGCCGCTGGACGTCGGTGCCGTCATTCAGAACATCGGCACGGCCGTGGCCATACACGATGCGATCGCGCAGGGCGAAGCGTCGCTCACCGCGGCGGTGACGGTCACCGGACGCGGCATCCGCACGCCGAAGAATCTCCTCATTCCCGTCGGCACGCCGATCAAGGACGTCATCGAGTACTGCGGCGGACTGACAGACGACGCCGCCAAGGTCATCGTGGGCGGTCCCATGATGGGAGTGGCGCAGTTCAATCTCGAAGCGCCCATCATGAAGGCGACATCGGGAATCGTCGTGCTCACCCACGACGATGTGCGCGCACAGGAGGAAACGAGCTGTCTGCGCTGCGGCAAATGCATCGATGCATGTCCTCTGCACCTTCTGCCCACGCGGCTCGCCCGCCTCGCCGAACTCAATCGGCTTGAAGAAGCGGAAGAATTCGGCATCACGGTCTGCATGGAGTGCGGCAGCTGCGCATTCACCTGTCCTGCGAAGATTCCGCTGGTACAGTGGCTGCGGCTCGGCAAGCAGCGCGTCATCGCAATGCAGCGCAGCCGCAAGGCCAGCGCCGCCTGATCAATTCGAGATTACATCAGATTTCTTCACCATAGTACACAGCACCTATGTCAAGCGTAACAGTGACCGAGGCACCGAATGAGCGAGAGCTGCTGCTCTCGACCTCGCCTCATCTGCAATCGCGCTGGACGACAAAACAGATCATGTGGTTTGTCGTGCTTGCGCTGGTCCCCAGCGTGATATCGGCCGTGCTCTTTTTCGGGTTCGCCCAGCTGCTCGTCATCGCCACCGCCGTCGTGTTCGCGGTGGGAACCGAAGCGCTGATTCAATACCTGACGAAGAAACCCATCGCGGTCGCCGACGGAAGCGCCGTCATCACCGGTCTCCTGCTGGGACTTATCGTGCCGCCGAATTTCTCGCTGGTCTTCACCGCACTCGGCGCGGTGTTTTCGATCGGCGTCGGGAAAATGCTCTTCGGTGGACTCGGCTACAACATCTTCAATCCCGCGCTCGTCGGACGCGCCTTCCTGCAGGCGGCCTTTCCCGTCGCCATCACGACCTGGACCGTCCCGCAGTTCGCGGTGGACAGCGTCTCGAAGGCCACACCGCTCGCGGCACTGAAATTCGACGGTGTCTCCACGGCGATCTCCCCGCTGATTTACGGGAACGTCGGCGGCTCACTCGGTGAGACGTCCGCCCTCGCCGTGCTCGCAGGAGGAATCTTCCTGCTCGTCACCGGTGTGGCGAACTGGCGCATTCCCGCGGCCATGACAGTCGGCCTGATCGTGTTCGGCGGAGGGTTGTGGCTGCTCGACTCGAGCTACCCCACACCGCTGTTCCATTTCTTCGCGGGCAGCTTCCTCTTCGGCGCCCTGTTCATGGCGACGGACTACGTATCCTCGCCCATCACCAATCTCGGCATGTGGATTTACGGCCTGGGCATCTCGCTCGTGCTCGTGCTCATCCGCGTGTTCGGCGGACTGCCCGAGGGCGTCATGTATTCCATTCTCTTTATGAATGCCTTCGTGCCGCTGATCAACCGCTATACGCGCCCGCGCATCTTCGGGGAGGTGAAGTCATGAAAACCATTCTCGGCATGCTTGTCACTCTTTCCCTCATCGGTGTCGTGTCCGGCGGCGGCCTCGCAATGCTCAGCAGCTGGGCTGATCCGCTGATCGCCGCGAACAAAAAGGCGGACACCGAGCGCGCCATTTTCCAGGTGCAGCCCGATGCGAAGAACTATGAAAAAGTGGAAACGGTCAGCTACGAACTCTATCGCGTCCTCGATGCGACCGGGAACGCCGTCGGATACGCGCTGCCGTGGGAAGGCAACGGTTTCCAGGGTAATATCCGTCTCATGGTGGGCGTGACCTCCGACCTGATGACCATCACCGCGATCGAAGTGCTCGAGCAGGTGGAGACGCCCGGACTCGGAACAAAGATCATGGAGGATCCCTTCCGCGGACAATTCAACGGTCTTGTCGCCGACCCGCAGGTGGACTGGGTGAAAGGGGCTCCCGCGACGAAGGAGAACCAGGTGGAAACCATCACCGGCGCGACGATTTCCTCGAAGGCCATCGTCGCCATCGTCAACGACGGTATGACCAACCTCCGAAATGACATGAAAGAAGGAGGGGCGCAATGAAAAAGCAGGTTTCTCTCTTCACTGAATACACCAAGGGACTGTGGGACCAGAACCCGGTCTTCAAGCAGGTGCTTGGCATGTGTCCCGCTCTTGCGGTTACCGTCTCTGCCATGAACGGCATCGCCATGGCACTCGCCACGACCTTTGTTCTCACGTTCTCGAGCCTGATCATCTCACTGATCCGGAAGCTCATCCCGACGCAGGTGCGCATCGCGTCCTACATCGTCATCATCGCGACGTTCGTGACCGTCGTCGATCTCGTCATGCGCGCACAGTTTCCCGAGCTCAGCAAGGAACTCGGTCCCTACATTCCGCTGATCGTGGTCAACTGCCTTATCCTCGGCCGCCAGGAGGCGTTCTCCTCGAAGAACACCCCGCTGCGCGCCGTGCTCGATGCGCTCGGCATGGGGACCGGTTTCATGATCGCCCTCGCTTCGCTTGGCGGCATCCGTGAGATTCTCGGATCGCGCACGCTTCTGGGCGTGCAGGTCATGCCGGACGCCTTTGATCCCTGGCTGGTCATGATCCTGCCTGCCGGCGCGTTTCTGACGCTGGGACTCATGATGGGCGGACTCAACCAGATGGTGCTGCGGAAGAAGACGCGCGAGGAGCGCGAACTCGCCGCCCGGCACCTGCAGAAACCCAAAATGTCGCTCGAACACGGACAGGAGGCGTAAATCATGGAACTCATTCTGATCTTCATTTCCGCCGCCATCGTCAACAACTTTGTCCTGGCATATTTCCTCGGCATCTGTCCGTTCATCGGCGTGTCGAATAAACTGTCATCGGCCTTCCCGATGGGACTGGCAACCACTTTCGTCATGTTGCTCACCGCCATCGTCACCTGGCTGATCTATCACCTGATTCTCGTCCCCTACGACGTCGTCTACCTCCAGTATGTCTCCTTCATCCTTGTGGTGGCGTCGCTGGTGCAGTTTGTGGAAATGTTCATCAAGAAAGTCAGCCAGCCGCTGTACCGCGCACTCGGTATCTTTCTCCCGCTGATCACGACCAACTGTGCCATCCTCGGACTCGCCCTGTTCATCGTGCTGAAGGACTATTCCTTCGTCCAGGCGATCTTCTACGGCCTGGGCGCCGGCGCGGGCTTCACGCTTGCCATCAGCATCATGGCAGGCATTCGCGAGGAACTCGAACTGGCGAACGTACCGCGCGCCTTCCAGGGCGCACCGATCACGCTCATCGTGGCGGGACTGCTGGCACTGGCCTTCATGGGCTTTGCCGGCATGATCTCGGTGTAATGAAACGCAAGTATTCTACAGGAGTAATACAATGATTTCTCGTCGATCCTTTCTGAAACTTTCCGGCCTCGCGGTCGGCGCCCTCGGCGCCGGTTTCGGCACCGGCCAGATGCTTACTGCGGATCAGGGACGTCGCTTCGCGATGCACGGCTTTGTCCCGGACGATGACCGCATGGTGGCGGACCTGCTGCGGCTGTTCCGCGCCGATCTGCCCTCCGGCGCCGCTGCGCCGGTGATCGATGCAGACGCGCGCTGGCACGGTGTGCTGCGCGGCGCCCTCGGTGCATCCACCTTCAGCGCCGGCCCGCGCAGCGGGAGCGGACGCGTGGTCGTGCGCATGCAGCGTCTAGGCAGTCCTGTCTCCGGCGATGTGCTCGTCAGTGACGACCGCAAGCGCATCTACGATCCTGAGGGAGATTTCAGCCTGGCCCTGCACGGTCTGCGCGGTCGCCTGCAGGCGTCCAAGGCCGAGTACATGATCACTGCCGAATACGTCGAGGAGGCACCGCTGCACGCGCTGCTTTCCACGGGCAGCGTGCTCGTCGTGGAAAACGCACGCGGCATTGCCGATCGCATTCCGCTCGGCAGCGGCAGCCGCCGTTTCGACGTCGACGGTCCGCAGGGACGCACTGGCGTCACCCTGCGCAACGGCAGCGTCCATGTGCACCATGCGAGCTGTCGGCATGCGCTCTGCCGCAAGGCGGGCGCCGCTTCGCGTCCGGGCGACATCATCGCATGTGCGCCCAACCGTGTCCTGCTCCGCATCGAACGTGCCTGACCTCGCATGAACGGCAAGCGGTCCCCGATCGGCCTGACGATGTTCATCCTCGCGATTTTTGCGATCGGATTTTACATTGCCCTGCAGTTCGCCAAAAAGGACGATGCGCTCACGCGCACGCAGGTGGCACTTGGGACGCTCATCGAGGTGCAGATTCGCGGCGTGGATCGCACCGATGCCTGGCATATCATGGACGCGGTGTTCGCGGAAATCCGCCGTGTGGACACAATGTTCAGCACCTACAAGGAGAGCGGGCCGGTGTGGAAGCTCAACAACACGAGCGACACGCTGGTCTCCGTGCCGGACGAAGTCCTCGCGCTGATGCTCCGCTGCGACACGCTCACCCGCGCGACGCGCGGCGCGTTCGACATCGCCGTGCAGCCCCTGGTCCGCGCCTGGGGCTTTGACGGCGACAGCCCGTCGCGTCCCGACGACGCCACGCTCGCCGCGGCGCGCGACGCCAGCGGCTGGCATCATGTCCGCATCAGTGAAGACGGGCGCATCCGCAAATCCCCGGCAGCCATGATCAATTTCGGGGCCATCGCCAAGGGCTACGCCGTCGACCGCGCGGTGGCCGTGCTTCGCAGCTACGACATTGCGGAGGGACTGGTCAACGCCGGCGGCGAAGTGCGCACCACAGGCGGAACATGGAGCATCGGCATTCAGCACCCGCGTTCGCCGTCTGAACTCGCGGCCGTCGTTGATGTGCATGGCCGGGCCATCGCCACCTCCGGCGATTACGAGCAATACTTCGAGGCGGACGGTGTCCGCTACCATCATATTTTTGACCCGGCGACCGGCCTTCCGGCACGGGAATGCCAGAGTGTGTCGGTCATCGCGGACGATGACATGACCGCGGATGCCCTCGCGACGGCCGTATTCGTCATGGGGCCTGCGGATGGCATGGAATTTCTCAAGCAATATCCTGATATTGAAGCACTTATCATTGACGAACAGGGCGCAGAACATGTGACGCCCGGATTCGCCAACTATCGAACGAGGTAGAGCAGCATGGATCTCAATTTTCTTATCGCGATTGCCACCATGGGCGGACTCGGCTTTGTTTTTGCCGGCGCCCTTGCCATTGCGGATAAAAAACTGCGTGTGGAAGAAGACCCGAAGATCGCGCAGGTGAACGACGCCCTGCCCGGTGCCAACTGCGGCGCCTGCGGCAAAGCGGGCTGTTATGATTTTGCCGTCAACGTTGTCAACGGCAGTGTCCCCATGAACGGCTGCCCGGTCGGCGGTCAGGATACGGTCAACGACATCGCTGCCATTCTCGGCATCGAGGCCGGTGTGGCGACGAAAATCGTTGCACGCGTGCTCTGTCGCGGCGGCAATATCGAAGCGGCGCAGAAAATGGTCGAATACCGCGGCCCCCAGAGCTGTGCGACCATGCATCTCGTCAGCGGCGGTTCGAAATTGTGCCAGTACGGCTGCCTGGGCGGCGGTGACTGTGTCGATGCGTGCACGTTCAACGCAATTCATCTCAACGAGAACGGGCTGCCGGAAGTCATCGATGACCTCTGCACCGGCTGCGGCATGTGTGTCACCGCATGTCCCCGCGACATCATCGAACTGCACCCGGCCGACCGTGAAGTGTTCGTTTTCTGCAAGAGCCATGACGATCCGAAGACGGCCAAGGAAGTCTGCGACGTCGCCTGCACCGGCTGCGGCATCTGCGCACGGAAATCGGATGGCGGCGTCATCATGGAAGACGGTCTGGCAGTAATCGACTGGGACAATTTCGACCCCGACAAGATTCCGTTCGACAAGTGCAAAAACAGCGCCATCTGCTTCCTCAAGGACGCCTACAAGCAGCACGTGGAGGAGGAAGCGGCCAAGGAAGCGGCACCGGCAGCGGAAGTCACAGACGAGCAGAAAAACTGAGAATTACGGCGCGATGAAAGGCGAGGACATATACGAAGAAGGCATCGTGATCCGCAGCAGCGAAGGGACCGCGACCGTGATGGTCATGGACGGCGAGAGCTGCCATGAATGCGGTGCCAAGATGTTCTGCTCAGCCGCGGACGGCAAGGAAAACACCGTGACAGTGCGTGATCCCCTGGGCGCGCATGCGGGGGACACCGTGCGTTTTGTCATTCGCGGGGAAATCATGTTCAAGGCCGCCGCGCTGCTCTACGGCATACCGCTTGTGCTCATTCTGGGCGGCATTCTCACGGGCATGTACCTGTTCGATCCAGGGCTCATGCCCCGGGAACTCTGGGCATTCCTTCTCGGTCTGTCCGCGGCGGGACTGTACTACCTCGCGTTTTTCTTCTCCGGGAGCGGTGCGCGTTCAGGAAACATGATGCCCAGTATCGTCCATGTTCGCGGCGTGGAGGAACTCGATGCCGGCGAAACGGGACTGCCGCACGATGAAAGGATGGGCAGCGCACATCCATGACTGAGAACGGCCTTCCGAATCGTCCCCTCAATCGCGAGGAATTGCTCGCCGTTCTGCGTGAGCACCATGTCTTTCCCGGAACCTTCCCCGTGACCGTCATCGCGCGCAGCGACCTGGCCTTCTATGCCAGCCTGCACGCCGCCATCGAGGAATTGCAGGGAGAGTCGTCCTTTACGATCGAGGAAAAACCGTCCGCAAAAAAGAACTTCACGTCCTATCGCATAGAACTGTACGTGGAGAGTGCGGAAACCGCGCTGTACCGCAAAGAGGCCATCGGCAGAATTGATGGCGTCCTCGTCATGCTGTAAACACGACGGCCGTGTGAGCGACCGCAACTCTCCCGTGGCGCGCATATTCGCAGAACTGATGGAAACATGATGCATGTTTCCATTTTTTTATTGCTGACGGGACAATGCTTCTTTCACGCGGCGTGGTGCGAGGAATCCCCGTGCCGCATTTCCCGTGACGCCCGCGCCGCCTTGCAACGCCGTCGCAGAATTGCGTATTTTTCCATGTTATGCAGGACATGCACCCGACATATCAGCAGGCTCCGCTCGAGGTTCCCGACACCGAGACCGAAGTCACCGACGGCACCGAGACCGACACGCCGGCCAAGGTCATTCTCTTCAACGACGAGGTTCACACCTTCGAGGACGTCATCACACAGCTGCAGAAAGCGATCAACTGCTCCCGGGAAAAAGGGGAGGCGCTTGCCTGGGAGGTGCACACGAAGGGCAAGGCCTGCGTGTACACCGGCGCGATGAGCGAATGTCTTCGCGTGAGCGCCGTGCTCGAGGAAATCGCCCTGCACACGCAAATTGAAATGTAAACTCCATTCACGACTCCGGTTGTTCACCCTTATGACTTCAGCTGAAATCCGCCAGAGCTTTCTGGATTTTTTCCGCGGCAAGGACCATCGCATCGTCGACAGCGCCCCCGTGGTGCCGCATGACGACCCCACGCTGCTATTCACCAATGCCGGTATGAACCAGTTCAAGGACGTTTTCCTTGGCGCGGGCACGCGGGAGTACTCCCGTGCCGCAGACACGCAGAAGTGCATCCGCGTGTCGGGAAAACACAACGATCTCGAGGAGGTCGGACGGGACACGTACCACCACACCTTCTTCGAAATGCTCGGGAACTGGAGCTTCGGGGATTACTACAAGCGGGAAGCGATCAGCTGGGCGTGGGAACTGCTGACGGATGTCTGGAAGCTGCCGAAGGAGCGCCTGCACGCGACCGTGTACAAAGACGACGACGAAGCCTTTGCGCTCTGGACGGAGCTGACAGATATCGATCCCGCGCATGTGCACCGATTTGCTGAAAAAGACAATTTCTGGGAAATGGGCGATACCGGTCCGTGCGGCCCCTGCTCGGAGATACACATCGACCTGACGGACAATGGAGACGGCGGTGCGCTGGTAAACGCCGATTCCCCGGAGGTCATGGAGATATGGAACCTGGTCTTCATTCAGTACAACAGGGATGCGGAAGGGACGCTGCACCCGCTGCCCAGAACGCATGTCGACACCGGCATGGGATTCGAACGCATCTGTGCGGTGCTGCAGGGCAAGAAATCGAATTATGACACAGATGTCTTCATGCCCGTGATCAGCCGCATCGCCGAAGTCACCGGGAAGACATACGAGGGGGAAGCGACGCAGGTCGCCATGCGCGTCATCGCCGATCATGTGCGCATGCTGACCTTTTCCATCGCGGACGGCGCCATGCCGGGACCGGAGGGACGCGGCTACGTGCTGCGGCGCATACTCCGCCGGGCGGCGCGCTTCGGCCGTAATCTCGGCGTGCGCGAACCCTTTCTGTGGCGCGTCGTGGAGACGCTCGGCGAAACCATGGGCACCGTATTTCCCGAAATCGTCGAGAACCGCGCCGTGATCGAAAAGGTGATCCGTGCGGAAGAAGAGAGCTTCAATGCGACACTGGATCGCGGCCTGGAGATTTTCGAGGAAATCGTCACCCGCACCCGGGACCGCGGCGTCGATACCGTCGCTGGCGAGGATGTCTTCCGCCTCTACGACACCTTCGGTTTTCCGCTCGATCTGACCAACCTGCTGGCCGGCGAACGCGGCATGAACATCGACAGCGACGGCTTTGATCGCCTGCTCGACGAGCAGAAGGAACGGTCGCGTGCGGTGACGAAGAAAAATCTGGTCCATCCCGGCGCCGGTGAACAGGCCGACGTTCCGCTCAGTATTCTCGAGGGGACGGATCCCGTCAGCCGCTTCACCGGGTACGACGAATTCGCGGCGGATGCGCGCGTTATTGGCCGCTACGAGGATGCAGACCATCTCTACCTGCTGCTCGATCAGACACCGTTTTACGTCGAATCCGGCGGCCAGGTCAGCGACGAGGGCACGCTTCTCTGGAAGGACGCTGCCGCGCGTGTCAGGGGACTTCTGAAAATCGACGGACAGACGGTGCATATCGTCGAACACGCGGACGGCTTCGAGCCTGCACTCGGTGACGGTGTTCGCGCCGAGGTGACAGGGAGGGCACGACGCGATACCATGCGCAATCACACGGCGACGCACCTTCTCCATGCCGCGCTGCGCCGCGTGCTCGGCACGCACGTGCAGCAGGCCGGATCGCTGGTCGAGCCTGATCGGCTGCGCTTCGACTTCTCACATTTCGAGAAAGTCAGCGAAGCGCAGATCCTGGAAATCGAATCGCTGGTCAATGAGAAAATCCTCGAAGGCCTTCCCGTCGAACAGCACAGGGACGTGCCGTTTGAGGACGCGAAGACAATGGGCGCCCTGATGTTTTTCGGTGACAAGTACGGTGACACGGTCAATGTGCTGCAGATCGCGGATTTCTCCATGGAGTTCTGCGGTGGAACACATGTGCGCAACACCGCGGAGATCGGTCTGTTCAAAATCACGAGCGAGGGCTCGGTCGCGAGCGGAACGCGCCGCATCGAAGCGGTTACCGGGCGCGGTGTGCGGAAATACATCGCCGGGCTGCATACGCGGCTCGAGGAAGAGCTCCGGGTACAGGAGCAGCTGCGCGAGGAGATGAAGCAGCTGGAAAAGGAACTTGCCCGTGCCGCGGTGGCAAAAGGAACCGGACAGCTCGATGAAATCCTCGCCCGCGCGGAGGACTGGAACGGCAGACGCATCGCCGTCGCGCGCCTCGACGTCGGCGACGCCGAGCAGCTCAAATCCCTCGGTGATGCGCTGCGCGAGAAACTCACCTCGGGTATCGGTCTGCTCGCCGCCGTCATCGACGGCAAGGTGCTTCTGGTCTGCGTCGTGACCGACGACCTGGTCAAGGCGGGCGTCAAGGCGGGCGCAATCGTCGGAAGCATCGCGAAGAAACTCGGCGGAGGGGGCGGCGGACGACCGCACATGGCGACCGCAGGCGCGAAGGACACGGAAGGACTCGACGGCGTTCTCGATACGGCGGCGTCTCTCATTCGTGAAGCGGCGGACGCATGAGCAGGGCGACACCGGTATACGACCGCATTCTCGATGCCTATCTCAGGGATACGCCGCAGCTGTACCTGCTCGTGGATCCCGATAAATCCGACACGAGTCAGCTGCCCGGCTTCATAGCGGACGCCGAACAGGCCGGGGTGGACGGCTTTCTCATCGGCGGATCACTCGCCCTGCTGCCCCAGTTCGAGGACTGCATTCACGCGATGAAAATCGCCGCGAAAAAACCCGTGGTGATTTTTCCCGGCGGTATTCACCAGATTTCGGGAGCCGCCGACGCCATCCTTTTCCTTTCCACCATCAGCAGCCGCAATCCCGATCAGCTCATCGGGCAGCATGTGCTCGCCGCGCCGATGGTGCACGAACTTGGCCTCGAAGCCATTTCCACAGGCTACATGATCGTCTCCTCCGACCGCGTCACGTCCACCGAATACATGAGCTATTCAAAACCCCTGCCGCGTGAAAAACCGGAGCTTGCTGCCGCGCATGCGCTCGCCGCGGAAATGCTGGGTATGAAACTGGTCTATCTCGAAGCGGGCAGCGGCGCCGCGCAGAGCGTGCCGGCGGAAATGATCCGCATGCTTCGGGCGCTCG
>CAJXSA010000033.1 GCA_913060595.1 uncultured Ignavibacteria bacterium | reverse complement strand
CGCAGGCGCGCTTCCGTGCGATCGGATTGTTCGCGCAGGACGACATATCACTGTTGGATGACCGGCTGCGACTTTCCCTCGGTGGGCGTCTCGACGGTGTGCATGTCGAGAACGACGAGGGGTATGACCTGCAGTACAGGATTGTGAACGGTATCCGCGACGACGCACCAGCGAACCGGCAGCTGCGATGGCCGGCCGAGGAGTCGGATGAACTGTCGTGGAGCGCTCATGCGGGTCTGCTGTACAGGCTGACACCGGACCTGGCCCTGACCGGCAATGTCTCCCGTGCGTTCCGCGCGCCCGCGCTGGAGGAGCGCTATCAGTTCATCGAACTCGGCGGGGCGACCTACGTCGGCGATCCGGACCTGGCGTCGGAGAAGGGCAGCATGTTCGATCTCGGCGCCCGGTACTACGGCGAAGTGTTTTCCGTGCGGCTGAACGCGTTTCTGCGCAGCATGCAGGACCTCGTGGTCGACGGCCGCGTGAGCGATACGCTGTACCGGAAGGACAATGTCGGTGAGGCGCGCATATACGGTCTCGAATTTTCCGGGGAATACAATCCAATGTCCCCGCTGACCCTGTTCACCTCCCTCGCATATGTTCGCGGTGAGGATACGGGTGCCGGACAGGACCTCCCGCAGATGCCGCCGCTGCGCGGCCGCGCGGGCGTGCGCATCGCAATCGCCCATGCCGCGGAGGCGGAGCTTTCCGCCACCTTCGCCGCGGACCAGGACGCCGTCGCACCCGGGGAGTCCCGCACGCCCGGGTACGCCCTTTATCACCTTCGCGTGCGCAGCAGGCCCGTGCGCATCGCCGGCCTGGACGCGCGGATCGTCGCCGGCGTCGAGAACATATTTGACCGATCATGGCGCCGCCATCTGTCCACGCTGCGCGGCCTGCGCATCACCGAGCCCGGGCGCAATATGACGCTGCGTCTGCAGCTGGGCTGGTAGCCGCGTTCATCCATCACCAGGAGTTGTCTTGCTCTGGTTCATTCTCGCGCTGTCGTCCGCGGTGCTCTCCGCCGCCGCGGCCGTCACACAGAAAAAGGTACTCTTCCGCCTCGATGCGCTGGATTTCTCGGTACGGCTCGCGCAGCTGACACTGCTGCTGAGTCTGCCGCTGTTCTTTCTCATCGACCTGCACGCGCTGCCCGTGGCGGCGATCGCGGTGCTGTTCGGGAAAACGCTGCTCGGCGCACTGGCCTTCCTCTGCGTGATGCAGGCAATAAAGACGCATGAGCTCAGCGCGGCGCTTCCCCTGATGGTGCTCACTCCCGGACTGGTGGCGCTGACGGCCTTTGTCGCCCTCGGCGAAGCGCTGTCCCTGCTGGAAATCGGCGGGATGGCGCTGCTGCTCGCAGGGACCTATTTGCTGGAGATGCGCGCAGGCGCTCCGCTGCTGCGGCCGTTCACGGTGTTTTTCACCTCCCGGACACACATGCCCATCGTCGCCGCGCTGCTGCTGTTCACCGCGACCGCCGTGCTTGACCGTTACCTGCTGACCGATCTGCGGCTGCGCCCGCTCCCCATGCTCGCCTTTCAGAACCTGTTTCTCGCCCTGCACCTGACCGTGATCGCGCTGGGAATGAAACGTCCTGCGCTGCCGTGGCGGGAACGCGGACGCGGGGCATATCCCGCGCTCATCCTGCTCGTCGCAGTCTGCACGCTCGGCTACCGCTTCGCGCAGATAGAGGCGGTGGCGCTCGCACCCGTCGCCCTGGTGCTCGCGGTCAAGCGTGTTTCCGTCCTGCTCGCCGCCATGTTCGGCGGTTCGCTGTTCCGTGAGCGCGATCTCGGGAGGAAGGCCGTGGCCATCGTCCTGCTTCTCACCGGGGCCGCCTGCATCGTGCACTGGTGGTAGAGGGATTTTTCGTGATGCCGGCGAATTCGTATGTTGTCGGTACCCACGGTCAGTGAATCGACACAAGGAGCGCCTGTCCGCATGGGACATGGGCACGACCATCATCACCACGATGAGAAGGGCAGCACCGGGGCCATCGGATTTGCCTTCTTCCTCAATCTCTTCTTCGCCATAGCGGAGATCATCGGCGGGCTATGGACGAATTCGCTCGCGATTCTCTCCGATGCCCTGCACGATCTGGGTGACAGCCTCATTCTCGGGCTCAGCTGGATTCTCGAGCGCCATGCGGGCAAGGGACGCACCGTCCGTTACAGCTACGGGTACCGGCGCTTCTCGCTGCTCGGAGCACTGGTGAACGCGGTCATTCTCATCGCCGGATCCCTGTTCATTCTCATCGAGGCAGTGCCGCGGCTGGTCAATCCCGGGAATCCCAATGCAGAGGGGATGATGTGGTTCGCCATCGCCGGGGTGCTGCTCAATGGTGTCGCGGTGCTCCGTCTCCGCAGCAGGGGCAGATCGATGAACGCGCGAGTGGTGACATGGCACCTGCTCGAGGATGTGCTCGGCTGGATCGCCGTGCTCATCGTCAGCATCGTCATGCAGTTCTGGCATCTCCCCATCCTCGATCCCATACTTTCACTGCTGATCGCGTCGTACATACTCTACTACAATGTCTTTGTGAACTTCAACAAGACGATCAAGCTCTTCCTGCAGGCGGTGCCGGATGACATCGACACCGCGCGCATGGAGCAGGCGATTCGTGCCGTGCCGCATGTGGTCTCCCTGCATCACATGCATGTCTGGTCGCTCGACGGCGAGCGCCACGTGCTGTCCGCGCATGTCGTCGTGGACGCATCGGCGGGGAAGGAGGACGTCGTCCGCATCAAGAGAAGCGTCAAGGACATTGTGCTCGGAGAGGAAATCGAACACCTGACGATTGAAATCGAATTCGCGGACGAAGATTGCATCATGGGGGGCGACTGGCACGGCTCCTCGCATGACGCGGATTCCACATAATACCCGGAGCACACATGGCAGATTCTCCCATTCTTTTCGCATTCGCACTGACCCTGTTCGCAGGCCTCTCAACGGGGATCGGCAGCGCGCTTGCATTCTTCGCCAAACGGACGAACACGAAATTCCTTTCCCTCTCGATGGGATTCTCCGCCGGTGTGATGATATACGTATCCATGGTGGAGATATTCGTCAAGGCGAAGGATTCCCTGGTTGAAGCGCTGGGGGTCGTCGACGGCAACTGGGCGACCGTGGGCGGCTTTTTCGGGGGGATCGCCCTGATCGGCATCATTGACAAGCTCGTGCCTTCTGCAGAAAATCCGCATGAGATGCGCAAGGTTGAGGACATACCACCTGCCGGCGCGGCACCCGATTACAGCAAGCTGTATCGCACCGGCCTGTTTTCCGCCATCGCCATCGCGATTCATAACTTCCCCGAGGGACTGGCGACATTTCTTTCCGCGATACAGGATCCGGCGCTCGGCGTCGCCATCGCCGTCGCCATCGCCATACACAACATCCCGGAAGGCATCGCGGTCTCCATTCCCGTGTACTATGCGACTGCGAACCGCAAGAAGGCCTTTCTGCTGAGTTTCGGCTCCGGGCTTGCCGAGCCGCTCGGCGCCGTCATCGGCTATTTCATTCTGCAGTATTTCTTCAGTGACATCCTGTTCGGCATCGTCTTCGCTTCCGTGGCGGGCATCATGGTGTTCATCTCGCTCGATGAGCTGCTGCCCGGCGCGCAGGAGTACGGTGAGCATCATCTCTCCATTTACGGCCTGATCGCCGGCATGGCCGTTATGGCAGTGTCGCTTCTGCTTTTCATTTAAGGCCGGCGAGCGCGTTGCGTTCCATGCAACGAGTGAATTCCGTATGTTACGGGACACAGTCATTCAGCTTTCAAGGAGATCATATATGAAGCGCAATTTCGGTATTCTCGCTGTCCTGGGACTTGCCCTGCTGTTCGGCGGCTGCATCGAAACGAATACGCTGATTCGCGTCAACAAGGACGGCAGCGGCACGGTCAGCGAAACGGTCAAGATGAACAGGATGGTATACGGCATGATTTCGGGGATGGCGGGATCGATGAAGGAGGCGTTCAATGCTGAGGGCGAAGAGGGCGCCGAAGCGGACGAGCCGCCGAAGGACGAGCCGCCGTTCTCCGAAGAGAAGGCGCGCGAACAGGCCGAGAAGATGGGAGCGGGCGTGGAGCTGCGCTCCTATGAGGATATCAAAGACAACGCATCGATCGGCTACGTCGCCGAGTATTCTTTCGACAATATCAACGAATTGCGCGTGAACCAGAATCCCGGCGCTGCCATGCCTTCGATGGACGGTGAATCCGAAGGCGAAGAAGGCGAGGATGAAGAGTTCGTGCTGTTCTCGTTCACACCGGGCTCTCCCGCCCGGCTCGAGATCACGCCGCCGCAGGGTGAGGAGGAAGAGGAAGTCGAGGTCGAAACGGAGGGCAGTGAAGAGGAGCAGGCCGCGGAGGAGGGTATGGGCGGTTTCGAGCAAATGAAGGAGCTCTTTCGGGGCATGCGCATGCGCATCGCGCTGGCGTTCGAAGGAAGCATCGAAGAGACCAACGCGAGTTATGTCGACGGCAATACCGTGACGCTTATCGACATGGATTTCGATACGATTCTCGACAATCCCGATGCGCTCAAGCAGCTGGAAGCCTCCGAGAAAATGAGCCCGGCAGAGGCCAAGGAAGTATTGCACGGCATTCCGGGCATCAAGTTCGACACTGCCGAGCACATCGTCGTGACCTTCGACTGATCATGGATTCGCCGCCAGTCGACTCCGGTTCAATGTGATTTTTCAACAATACAATGAGGTGCAGTACATGTCCGATCGCATGATCGCGCAGTTCATGGAAATGGTTCGCATCCCCAGCGAGTCCGGGAACGAGGCGGAAATGATCGCCTACCTGAAAAAGGAATTCGAAGCCCTGGGCGGAGAAGCCGAAACCGACGATTACGGCAATCTCGTGGCGCGCTTTCCCGCCAGAGGCTGCGAGGGGAAAGAACCCATCCTGCTGTCCTGCCACGCCGATACAGTGAAGCCGGGGGTGGGCATCGAGCCTGTGCTCGCCGACGGTGTGATCCGATCGAAAGGCGATACCATTCTCGCGGCGGACGACAAGGCCGGGATTGCGGAGATGCTCGAAGCACTGCGCATCGCGGAAGTGCGTCCCCCTGTTGAGGTCGCCATCAGCAGACAGGAAGAAGTCGGTCTGCTGGGAGTGAAAAACCTGGATTACAGCAAGCTCACCGCGAAAAAGGGCTTTCTGCTCGACAACGACACGCTCGACACGATCGTTATCGGCGGCCCCTCGTATTTCGCGATCGATGTGGCCATTACCGGACGCGCGGCGCATGCCGGCATGGAACCGGAAAAAGGCATATCCGCCATCGTCGCCGCGGCGAAGGCCATCAGTGCGCTGCGTCTCGGACGCCTCGACGAAGAAACGACGGCGAACGTCGGTGTCATCGAAGGTGGAATCATACGCAACGGCGTGCCGGACAGGGCCTCCTTCCTTGCCGAATGCCGCTCGCTCACGCATGAGAAGGCTGACGCTCTCGCGAAGGAGATGGTGGAAATCATCGAGCGGGAAGTGCGCGCGATCGGGGCCGAGGTACAGATCGAAGTGAACAATCTCTGCAGGGCCGTCGATATTCCGGAGGATTCCTGGACCGTCGAGATCGCGAAAAAGGCGCTCAAGACGGCGGGAGTGGATGCGACGACCACTTTCATCACCGGTTTCACCGATGCCTCGATATACAACAACGAGGGTATCGAGATGGCCGTCGTGGGCATCGGCGCCCGGCTCGAACACTCGACGGAAGAACACATCTACGTGGCCGACATGGAGAAAGCACTCACCATGGTCGTCGAGCTGCTGCGGCTTTCCGCCGAGTAGGTCCGCCGGACGCAGGCCATGTCATCGACATGCAAACGCCCCTGTCCTTCATGCGGACGGGGGCGTTCTTGCTTCCATTGAGCGGACGATGCCGTGTCGAGAACTGTCAGGCGGAGGAGGGACAGTGTTTTGCGATTACGCATTCGCCGCATTTCGGTCGACGCGCGATGCAGGTTTTTCTCCCGTGCAGGATAATCAGGTGGCTCGCATCGGTCCAGTCTTTTTTCGGTGTGATGGCGCAGAGATGCTGTTCGATGACGTCCGGGTTCTCGGAGTCCGTCAGTTCGAGAAGGTTGGTGATGCGGCGCACATGCGTATCGACCGGAAAGCCGGGCACGCCGAAGGCATTTCCCAGCACGACGTTCGCCGTTTTGCGTCCCACCCCGGGCAGGGCGACCAGCTCTTCCATCGTGGCAGGGACGGCGCCCCCGTGCCTGTCGACCAGCGCCTGGCAGCAGGCCTTCAGATTTTTCGACTTGTTCTGGAAAAACCCCGTGCTGCGGATGATTTCCGCAATGTCCTCCTGCGGTGCCGCCGCCATCGCTTCCGCACTGCCGAAGCGGGCGAAAAGATCAGGGGTGACCATGTTGACGCGTTCGTCCGTGCACTGGGCGGACAGTATGGTTGCAACCAGGAGCTGGAAGGGGTCGTCATGCACCAGGGCGCATGCGGGAACGGGGAACTCCCTGCGCAGCGCCCTGAGGATGCTGCGCATGCGCGCTTTCTTTTCTTTCTCGCTCTCGGTGTGAAAGCGGCTGCGTTGTTTCTTTGCGGGCATGAGGGGATTTTCTTATACTCGACATGTATACGTTTGCATTCCATCGTCTCACCGCGCAGATCGCGCAGGTGCGCTGCTGCTGCAGTCAATGTACGGGAATTTTATGAAACGCCTGATTCTTCCTCTTTTGCTGCTGCTTTGCCTGGGTGCCGTCGAAACGCACGCCCAGCTGCGCGGGTACCCTTTCGCTCCGAGACTCCGATCGCTTCGCATCGGCGCTGAAGCGGGAGTGGGGGTCCTGGGCAGCGACCTGACCAGGGAAAGCCAGAACTATCATTTTCGTCCCATCGGCAACCTGGAAATAGGCTACGTGTTTCATCGCAATGCTGCGATCGGTGCTTACGGCGGCGGTGGTGTGATGCGATCGACGATGGACGAGTTCGAATCCAACACGGATTTTTTCCAGGCGGGACTGCTGCTGGAACTGCGCATTCCCGCGCTGCGCGGCAGCGTATTCCCCATTTTTCAGCTTCGCGGCGGCGCGGTGAACATCCGACCCGATCAGCGGGTGGGCCGTGTGACCTATGAGTTTCCCGCAAGCTGGCACGCAGCCTACGGTGGAGCGGCTGGCGTGGAAATCATTTCGTGGCGGCGGCTCGGCCTGCGCGCGCTGTTCGGCGTGACGTACACCACCACCGACGACTGGGATATGATTACGCGGGGGGATGACAACGACGGGTATTCCTGGGCCACGCTCAGCATGCAGTATTACTTCGTCCTTCGTCGCTGACGATGCACTGCTTTTTCGTCTCCGATCTGCATGGTCATCAGCACCGCTACGAGGCGCTGTTCGCGCGCATCGCCACGGACATGCCCGACGCCGTCTTCCTCGGAGGTGATCTTCTGCCCGTGCACGTGCGGTCTGCCGCGAAGCACTATCCGGCCGTAAACGATTTCATCGCTGATTACCTCGTTCCCCGTCTCCGCGCGCTGCGTCTCGCGATGCAGGAGCGCTATCCGCGGGTATTTCTGATTCTCGGCAACGACGATCCGCGCACGCAGGAGGTGCGGTTTCAGGATTCCGCGCATGCAGAACTCTGGACCTATGTGCATGGGGTACGCGCGAACTGGGCGCAGTACACCGTGTACGGGTACGCATGCGTACCGCCGACCCCGTTTCAGCTCAAGGACTGGGAGCGCTATGACGTCTCACGATACGTGGATCCCGGTTGCGTGTCACCGGAGGACGGGCGCCGCACGGTGCCTGTTGACTCCCATACACTTCGGTACGGCAGCATCGCAGACGATCTCCATGCCCTGACCGGAGACGATGTGCTCGGCCGGGCGCTGATGCTGTTCCATTCGCCGCCGTACCAGACTGCGCTCGATCGCGCTGCGCTCGACGGCAAATCCATCGACCACGTTCCCCTCGACGTGCATGTCGGCAGCGTTGCCATTCGCCGCTTCATCGAACGCCGGCAGCCGCGCATCAGCATGCACGGACACATCCACGAATCGGCCTCGATTACCGGCGCATGGAAAGAACAGCTCGGCGCCACCTGGTGCTTTTCCGCGGCACATCGCGGCAGCGAACTGGCACTCGTCCGTTTCGATCCTGACATGCCCGGTGACGCAGTGCGAGAACTGCTCTGAGTCCTCAGTCCTTCCGTTGCCGAAGAAGACGGGCGGCGTCGGTGACCGCGCCGATCTTCGACGCGTAGCTGCTGCGCTTTTCGATATCCTCATCGGTCACGAAGTGAATGTCAAGCAGGTTGTCGGAACGGTACCCGGTGCGAAGGAAGTTCATCTCTGCCAGGCTCATGCCCCAGCCACGGAACCAGCTTTCGAGACAGGCCTTCTGAGCTTCTGTGCTGTCAATGTGCACGAGCAGGTCGATGTCGCTCGATGGACCCGCGGTCCCGTTTTTCGTGCTGCCGAAAATGTACAGCGCGACCACGCCGTACATTTCTGGATCGAGATCGGATGCCAGGCGCTCTGCCATGCGCAGACGCCATTCCCAGTGTCCTTCCGCGCTGCGCTGCGGAGGCACGGAGACTTCGGGTGTATCGGGTATTTCCGCGGAGGGATCGTCGAGGTAGCCGATGGCCTGTTCGAGGTCGGCGTTCATCAGCACGCGCAGGACCTTCCCTTCGGTACTTTCCGGAACGTCCACCACGTAGACGCAGTCCGCGTAGTCCGCGTAATCGGGAAGCAGTTCCGGCAGGATGTTCTTGTTGCGCGTGAGGAAGGTCTCGTTGAACAGCACATCCTCATCGTCGGGGTAGATCGGGAGGTAGCGTATGGACGCTTCGACGAGGTCCTGGAAGAAATGGGTGCCGAACGAGAGGTCCGGTGTGTACCCGCCCTGTTCGCGGGCGATTTCGACGAGCATGGCGGTGTTGTTGATCTCGGAATAGGTCACTGCCACGCCGAGCTTGATGTCGCCGCGGCTGCCCCATCGGCCGGGGCCCATGAGAATGAACTGGCGTTTCGGCAGCAGCTTGTTGAGTTTGCCGACGATGCGGCCGACGGTCACCAGGTCGAGACGGTCATGCAGTTCGGAGTAGCGTTGCGGATCGACGTAGACCACATGTGTGATGTCGGGGAGCTGTCCGTTGGAGATATAGCGGTTTGCGGTGAAGATTTTCCTGTCCCGCCTGATGTCCTGGGGAATGGGGGCCGGGATATTGTGGCGGGTGAAGCTTTGCGGGCGGCATTGCAGGATGTACAGATGCTTGCCGTCGCTGGCGAATTCGATGTCCACGGGCGTGTCGAGCTTCTCCTGCAGCAGCGTCAGCATGTCCCGCATCTCGCGCACGAAATCGGTGTTGCCGATCAGTCCATTGAAGGTCACCGCGTACACGTCGTTCTGGAAATCGAGATCGAAGCCGAACGGCTGTCGGATGGTGTCGCCGTCGTACTGTGAAACGATGGAGTTGATGCCCGGGTAGTCGTTTCCCGCCTCGCGAAGCAGGTCCAGGATGTCGATGGTCTCGAAGGTCTCCTTCTCCAGGTTGATCACATCGATGCGCTTCGGTGAATAGCGCACGATTTCGTCGGGCGTGATGTTGACGCGCAACGATGGCTGTCCGGGAGCGATGAGCACCGGGTAGTCGTCACCGATGCGGTCGACCGCGCGGGTGCCGAGGCCGGGTACGAGGCGAATGAGACCGTCTTCACGCTGTATGCGCGGGGACCAGCGGAACTCATTGTTGCTGAACGCGACGCCGGACCATGCGGGCATCAGGTATTTGCCCACCCGCGTTCCGACGACTTCCTGTATCATGATTCCCATTTCCTCGTGGAAATCCAGCAGTCCCCGTTCCGCGCGGTACTCGATCGGATCCGGACCGAAGGTGGAGGCATAGACTTCGGCGATGGCGTCGAGCAGTGCGGCCAGTCGCTGCGCCTTGGTCCCGGCATTGGCGAGGAAAAGGCTTTTGTACTTTCCGGAGAACGCGGCGTTCATGCTGTCTTCGAGCAGGCTGGAACTGCGAACGATGACCGGATTGTCACCGAAATCATCCAGGGCCACCGAGAGTCCTTTCATGATCTCCGGGGAGAAGTACGAGTTTTTAAACACCTGTATGATGGAGGGGTATTCCTCGCGCACCTGTTCGATGTCGAGGTATTTCTGATTGAACACCTCCTCGAGATTGTTGTAGTGAATGAAGTTCAGTATGCCGTCGGAGGTGATGTACCATGTTTTCGGCAGTCGCACATTCTTGAAGCGCCCGGACGCTTCGGCGTCCTGCCGAATGACATGCCATGCGAGGAACAGTCCCGAACTCTTGCCGCCGAGTTTCCCGTGGCTTTTCTGATGAAAAATGAGGCGCCGGGTCAGTTCGAAGAAGTCGTGCACCTCGAGGAAATCCTTGGCCACGTTGATATAGGGGAGCTGATCGGTGAAGAAACGCCGGATCAGCGAGACGCGCAGACCTTTCTCGGTGGAAGGAGACAGCTCGATTCCTTCGGGAAAAATGTGGTAGTAGCGTCCGAGGGCGTCGACGATCTCCGCGAGCGAGGTGTCGAGGTTCTCGACGGTGTTGACGAGAAAGGACGCCTTGTCGTCCTTGATCCATTTCTGTATGAGCTGAAGGATTTCATCCTCGCTCAGGTGTTCGGCCGCGATCTGGAAAATCTCATCGCTGGATGCGATGAAATTATGCAGCTGCTCGCGCTGCCGGGGACGGTTGGTCTCCCCGTACACGTCGTCTTCCTGTTCGAGGCGCGCGGAGAAGCGCTGCATGAGGTCGCATGCCGTGCGAATGCCGGCCCAGCAGAGGCGGTTGAGCATCTTGCGGGAGATGCGGGTGTACAGGCTCTGGTCCGTGCGGCGAATCATCTGCAGGATGACTTTCCATTCCTCCCGCTTTTTCTCGGCGAGCTGTTCTTTGAGGGACTGCCATTCGCTGAAAACGTTCTTGAGTCGGTGGTGGAGGATGTGATGTCCGAGGCGCTCGGCGATGGTGTTGATGAGTTTCCGCTCCTCGCGGAGGAACGGACCTTCGTCCGCCGGTCCCACTTCGCGAATGTAGAAGACCTCGATGCGCCCTTCGACCTTGTCCTGTATCACGATGTCGGTGCGCAGGCGCCAGCGGGATTCCACGAAATCATCGGAGGTGTAGGAGTGGTTGCCGTAGACAATGCGGGCGCGGCAGATGTCCGGGAACTGCCACCCGGGAGGTATGGCCTCGATCACGCCCTTGAACACCGCATCGAAATCCGCGTCCCTGCGTGTCAGCACTTCCTCGACGTGGTAGAGGCAGTTGAGCTCCTTGGCACGTTCCCCGAGCGCGTAGAGCAGATCCCCGAGTGACTTTTCCTTGTTCTTCATGCGATCCCCGCTGTGTGAATGACTGCCGCACGGAAAATAGCGAAAGCGTGGGCAAGGGGAAAGGGGGCCGCAGGGAGAAAGGGAGAAAACGGTGCGGAATTGAGTCTTGCGCGGAAATCCCGTACCTTGCACATGATCGGGGCGGTGCCTTCCCGCGCCCCGGCGGCCTCCGCGCCGCGTCGTTTCCCCCGCACATCATCCTCGTTCAGATATCCTTCGGAGTTGTACATGAGCGGTGAATCCTTCAATCCCTATCGTATGGCACAGCAGCAGTTCGACGGTGTCGCAGAACAGCTCGGACTGGATCAGGCGACGCGCAATCTGCTTCGTGTTCCTGATCGCGAAATGCACTTCAACATTCCCATCCGCATGGATGACGGCAGCTACCAGGTGTTCCGGGGCTTTCGCATCCAGCACAACGATGCGCGCGGCCCCTGCAAGGGCGGTATCCGCTTCCATCCGCAGGAGACAGTCGACACCGTGCGCGCCCTGTCGATGTGGATGACCTGGAAAACCGCGGTGGTGGACATTCCGCTCGGCGGGGGGAAAGGCGGCGTTATCTGTGATCCGCACAATCTCTCGATGCGGGAGCAGGAGGCCCTGTGCCGCGGCTGGGTGCGAAAGATCGTGCAGTACGTGGGTCCGGAACGGGACGTTCCCGCTCCGGATGTGATGACCTCCGGTCAGCACATGCTCTGGATGCTCGACGAGTACGAGCAGTTGGTCGGTCACAAGGCACCGGGCTTCATCACCGGCAAGCCCATCGGTCTCGGCGGATCGCTCGGACGCACCGAAGCCACCGGTTTCGGTGTCATCTACGCCGTCCGCGAGGCGCTCGGTGAACAGGGGCTGCGCATGGAGCACACCACGGCCTCGGTGCAGGGATTCGGGAACGTCGCGCAGCACGCCATAGAATTGCTGCACTCCTACGGCGGAAAGGTGCTCTGCGTCTCCAGCTGGGATCAGAAAGAGCAGTCCGCGTTCTGTTTCCGGCGCAAGGACGGGGTGGATCTCAAGCAGCTCCGTTCCATGACCAACAGTTACGGCGAGATCAGCCGCGCCAAAGCCGCTGACGCGGGATACGAAGTGCTCCCCGGCGACGACTGGATCACGCAGGAAGTGGACGTGCTGATACCCGCCGCGATGGAGAATCAGATCAACCGCGACACCGCACCGCTGATTTCCGGCAGTGTGAAAATCATCGCGGAGGGCGCGAACGGTCCAACGACTCCTCCCGGCGACGCCATCGTGCACGAGAAGGGCATCTGGCTCATTCCCGATTTCCTCGCCAACGCCGGCGGCGTGACCTGCAGCTACTTCGAGCAGGTGCAGAGCAATCAGAATTACTTCTGGACGCGTGATGAAGTCATCAGCAAGCTGGATACAAAAATGACGGACGCATATTACGCCGTGTCACAGATGGCGCGTCGCAGGAACATTCCCATGCGGGACGCCGCCTACATGATTGCGATCGCGCGCGTGGCCGAAGCCTGCAAGATGCGCGGCTGGGTCTGACGGAGGCCTATGATTCCGAACCGCACACAGGACGACGAAGTCACGCAGCTGATTCAGCAATCGGGCGTGAGCGGGACGATACCGAAATCCCATCAGCTGGATTTCAAGGACCTGATGAACTACCGCATCAACAGGATCCTGCTCGTGTCCAGTCTGTACGACTACTACACGCTCGTTGAAGACGGCCAGCTCACCGAAGCGGTGTTCAACGAGTACAGTGAACTGAACCTGCATTACGCACCGCATATCACGCGCGTCAACAGCGGGGAGTCGGCGCTGCGTCTGCTCGAGTCGCAGGAATTCGACCTTGTCATTTCCATGCTTCGTCTCGGGGACATGGATCTCGCCTCATTTTGCGGAAACCTCAAGCGCCAGCACCCGGATCTTCCGATGGTGCTGCTCTCCTTCCAATCCGCGGAATTCGACCTTTACATGAAAACCGCAGACCTGTCGAATTTTGACAACGTGTTCGTCTGGTCCGGTGACCGCAAACTTTTCCTCGCCATCATCAAGCTGCTCGAGGATGTGCGCAACGCGCCGGTGGACTGTCTCGAGTTCGGCGTGCGCACGATACTGCTGGTCGAAGACAGCCCCTGGTTCTATTCCTCCTACCTGCCGCTGATATACGCGGAGCTGATCACGCAGGTGCAGGATCTGATCGAAGAGGGAAAGAACTTCGCCGACAAACTGCTGCGGCAGCGCGCACGGCCGAAGATTTTTCTCGCCAGCTCCTACGAGGAGGCCGCCGCCATCCATCGCAAATACGGCAGCACCTTGCTCGGCATCATCTCGGACATGCGTTTTCCGAAAGGCGGCCGGACGCAGGAACTTGCGGGACTGGATTTCGCGCGCGCGGTGCGGGAAGAGCATCCGGAACTGCCGATACTGGTGCAGTCGTCCAACACCGAGCTGCGCCTGCAGCTCGAGCAGGAAGGATTCAGCTTCGCGGACAAGAATTCCCGCATGCTGCTGCAGTCGCTCAGCGATTTCATGAAAGACAACTTCGGCTTCGGCGACTTCATTTTCCGAACGGAGGACGGCACGGAGGTGACGCGGGCGCGCAATCTGCGTGAACTGCGCGAGAAGCTTCGTTTCGTGCCGGACGATTCGCTGCTCTACCACGCGTCGCGGGATCATTTCAGCAACTGGCTCAAGGCGCGTACGCGCTTCGAGCTTTCCAACCGCCTCAAGCCCGTCAAGGTCTCGCAATTCGACCAGGTCGACGATCTGCGGACCTATCTGCTGCGGGTCATCAGCGATCACCTGATCCAGGATCAGAAAGGTGTGATATCCGATTTCACGCGTGCCGAGTACGACGGCGAGGACACGTTTCTCCGCATCGGCTCAGGCTCGCTCGGCGGCAAGGGCCGCGGCCTCGCATTCACCGACAACCTGCTGCGCAAGTACCTGTCCGCGGATTATTTCCCGGGTGTGCGCATTTCCATTCCGCGCACCATCGTGCTCGGAACAGATGTCTTCGCCCAGTTCATCGAGGAAAACGACCTTCTGCCGCTTGCGGTGCAGAACGTGAGCGACATGGAGATACTCCGGGCCTTCCTCGCGGCGGCGCTGCCGGCGACGGTGATTGGCGACATACGTGCGATACTGAGCAAGGCGCGCTTTCCCATCGCGGTGCGTTCTTCGTCGCTTCTCGAAGACGCGATGTATCAGCCGTTCGCCGGGATTTATGCGACCATCATGATACCGAACAGCAGTCCTGATCCCTCTGTGCGTTTTCACAACCTGACACAGGCGATCAAATACGTTTTTGCGTCGACCTACTTCCGCCAGGCGAAGAATTACATCGAGGCTACCTCGAACCGCATCGAGGAGGAGCGCATGGCGGTGATCATACAGGAGATGGTCGGGGAGAAGCACGGCCGGTATTTCTACCCGCACATTTCCGGTGTGGCGCGCTCGTTCAATTATTATCCCTTCGGAAAGGCCACGCAGAAGGACGGTGTGGTGAACCTGGCGCTGGGGCTGGGCAAGACCATCGTCGAAGGCGGCACCAGTCTGCAGTTTTCGCCTGCGTATCCCACGGTGTACCCCCAGTTCGGAACCACGCGTGATCTTTTCCACAATTCCCAGCTCAAGTACTTTGCGCTCGATCTCGAGTCTGACATCATCAGGAAGTATCCGGATGAAGATCAGCACCTGGCGGAACTCGATCTTGCCGACGCCGAGCAGCACGGCACGCTGACCTACAGCGCATCGACATACGTCGGCCAGGACGACCGTCTCTACGAGGGTATCAGCCGCAGCGGTCCGCGGGTGCTGAACTTCGCGCCATTGCTGAAGTCCGAGGTCATCCCGCTCAACCAGGCGATACGACTGCTGATCAACATGTGTGAGACGGCTGTCAACTGTCCGGTCGAAATCGAATTCGCCGTCAAGCTTGGGCGGGACGCTCCCACTCCCGCGGAATTCAGTTTCCTGCAGCTGCGTCCCATGGTCAAGCAGGAGGGGAACTTCACCGTTGACCTCGATGCCATCGACGACACGCGCATCCTGTTCCAGAGCGAACAGACGCTCGGCAACGGGAGCAAGCGTGTGCGTGATGTCATTTACATCAAGCCCGACAGCTTCGATGCGATGAAAACGCGGCAGATGGTACGGGAGATCAGCGAGATCAATCGCGAACTGCTCGCCGCGCATCGCCCCTTCCTGCTGATCGGTCCGGGCCGCTGGGGTTCATCCGATCCCTCGCTCGGCATCCCCGTGGGTTTCGCGGATATCTCCGGAGCCACGGCCATCGTTGAGACCAGCCTGCCCAACATGATCATCGATCCGTCACAGGGATCTCATTTTTTCCAGAACCTCACGTCATTCCGCATCACGTATTTCACTCTGCGGCATTACAACGAAGCGCACAGCATCGACTGGAAATGGCTCGAGACACTGCCCACCGTCG
>CAJXSA010000032.1 GCA_913060595.1 uncultured Ignavibacteria bacterium | reverse complement strand
GGTACCCATGGGGATGTCTTTGTCCGTGCGGCTCTGACCCGCGTCGTCGCTGCCGTGCTTTTTCCCGAAGATTTCCGTGGCCGCCAGCTTGAATGCGCCGCCGATGATCTTGCTGCTCTTGACGATGCCGATGATGCCGGCCATGGCGATGCCGCCGATGCCGATGTGACGGACGTAGTACCAGTAAATGGTTTCCGCGTCCATCGAGCTGATCAGTTGTGTGACACCGGTGCCGATGGGCTCGGTGAGTCCCGCGCCGATATAGGCAATGAGCGGGACGAGCACGAACCATGACAAAAAAGAACCGGCGGCGATGATGGCCGCGTACTTGAGTCCGATGATATAACCCAGGCCCGTGACCGCGGCGAGAATGTTCATGCGGAATTCAATGCGCATGTGTTCGGCGACATAGTCCAGACCGGGGATGACTTTTGTGGAAAAGGCCTCTTTCCAGAAACCGAAGGTCGTGACCATGAAATCGTACAGGCCGCCGACGGCGGAGGCCACCAGCAGCGTTTTCGCCTGGTTGCCGCCGCTCTCGCCCGCCACGAGCACTTCCGTCGTCGCCGTGGCCTCGGGGAAGGGAAGCTGGCCGTGCATGTCCTTGACGAAATAGCGGCGGAAGGGGATCAGGTAGACGATGCCCAGGAAGCCGCCGAACATGGAGGCCAGGAAGACATGCCAGAAGTTCGCGGGAAGTTCGAGAATGTACAGCGCCGGAATCGTGAAGATCGCACCCGCCACGACCACGCCGCTGGCGGCGCCGATGGACTGGATGATCACGTTTTCCGAGAGCGCGTTTTTCCGCTTCATGGCGGTGGAGATACCCACGGCGATGATGGCGATGGGGATGGCGGCCTCGAACACCTGTCCGATCTTGAGGCCGAGATAGGCCGCAGCCGCGGAAAACAGCACGGCGAAAAACAGTCCCCAGCCGACGGAGTAGGGGGTGATTTCCCGTGGCGTCACCGACGCCGGCACGGTGGGAACGTATTCCTCTCCCGGTTTCAGCGGCGTGTACGCGTTCTTGGGTAAATGTCGTGCACTAGGTTGTTCCATACACTCTCCTGGTCAGAATGGCGGTAGCGGTGGGCGTGGGAGGAATTCCCGAAGGCGAAAAGCTACTGATTTTGCCGCGATCTGGCAAGAGCGGCCCCGCTCGTCTTCGCCGGCCGGGGCCGGTGTTTCGTCCCGCTCTCGCGGGACGGTATTTGTCCCCGCGTGCGCGTGGACGTATTTGCCTGCATCCGCCGAAGGCGGACAAATACGCCCGACGCGCAGCGGAGGGCAAACACGGCCGAGCGACGCGAGGCCAAACACGGCAGCGCCGAAGGCGCTGGCAACGACGCTCCCGAAGCGGCGAAGCCGCTCGGGAGCCGCCCCGGCGTAACTATATCCACCCCGAAGTGTCTATCAATTAGCGACACAATTTCATACATTTCATCATTCCTCATCAACGGAGATTCCCATGCGAAGCTTGCAACAGGTTGCCGCCGTTTTCTTCCTGTTCTGCATGATATGCGTGCCCGCCCGTGCGCAGTCGACCTTCGACGTCGACGCCTACCGGCAGTTCCTCGCACAGCACCAGGATATGGAGGGAAGCGCGCTGCTGAGCGAACATCCGGCCCCGCTGCTGCGAAAATCCGTGGCCCTGCCCGCCGCGCAGGCGGCCTGGCTGGATTCCATCCGCATCAAGTACACGCTGACACAGGACGAAATCGATCTCATCGCGGAAAACGGCTTCATGGTCACCGAACGCCTCTCGGCGGAGACTTTCCAGGAAGCCTACAACGACATCTGGCACAAGGATCTGCCCGTCGCCGTCACGACCGACGCCATCCTGCATGCGCTGCACATGTCCTATGACAACATTCTCAAGGAAACCGAGCGCCGCTGGATCATCCCGGAACTGCAGGGCATGCTCGACGCCATGCACGGCGCGATGGACGAACTCGACGCACGCTATGCGGGGAACACGGCGATGCAGCCGATGCTGCAGGACGTGGACGTGTACATCGCCGTGGCATGGAAACTGCTGACGGGACAGACGCGCACGTACTACCCGCAGTCCATGGCCACGGCAAGTGAACTGCTGGCGAAAATCGACGCCGAACAGCCAGCAATGGTCACGCTGTTCAGTTCCACCGCGCGCCTCTACGATTTCAGCCAGTTCACGATACGCGGGCATTACACCGACTCCGAGGAACTGGGACGCTACTTCCAGGCCATGATATGGATCGGGCGCACCGAACTGATGCTCACCAAACCCGTGCAGCATGACATGCCGCAGCAGAAGGACGAAGACATACAGCGGCAGATCATCGACGCCTACCTGCTGGCGGAAGCACTGACACGCGCGGACGGCAGGGAAACGCTCGCGGAAATCGACGATCTGCTCGAACTCCTGGTCGGAGAAAGCGACAACGTGCGCATGGCGCATCTCGACGAAATGGCCGCGGAACTCGGCTTCGCCGACCCCACGCGGCTGCTGGACATGCGGGAAGTCGACCGTTTCCACGCGCTGCTCGCCACGAAGTCCTTCGCCGGACAGCGCATCAACTCGCAGATCCTCTATTCCAATCCCATGAGTCCCGAGCAGCTCGCGCCGCCCTCGGCCTTCCTGCTGCTCGGACAGCGTTTCATCATCGACTCCTATGTCTTCGGCAACGTGGTGTACGATAAGATCATCCACAAGGGACAGAAGGTGCGGCGCATGCTCCCGACGTCCATGGACGCCCTTTTCGCACTCGGCAACGACGCCGCGGCGCAGTTCCTGCAGGATGAATTCACCCGCTATCCCTACGCCTCCAATCTCAATGCGCTGCGCTACCTCGTGGACAGCTACGGGGAGGACTTCTGGTCCGCCTCGCTCTACAGCAGCTGGCTGCACGGCATACGCGCGCTCAATATTCCGGACGAGGTCGCGCATCTGCCTGCCTTCATGCAGACCGCGGCCTGGTGGCAGCAGAAAATGAACACGCAGCTCGCTTCCTGGGCGCAGCTGCGGCATGACAACCTGCTCTACGCCAAGCAGTCCTACACCGGCGGCGTCTCCTGTTCCTTCCCCGAGGGCTATGTCGAGCCTTTCCCGGAATTCTACCGCCGCCTCGGACTGTTCGCCCGGAAGGCGGAGGAGGTCTACACAGAGCCCATGCCGCATATCGCCTCCTTCTTCGCACAGATGGGGCGCAGCATGGATACGCTGGAAGCGATCGCGGAGAAGGAACTGGGCGGCATCGGCCTGACGCCGCAGGAAGCGGGTTTCGTTTCCCGCATGCTGTACACCCGTCCCATCTGCGGCATACAGTATGACGGCTGGTACGTGCGCCTGTTTTACCCGATGGACGCCATCGAAGAGGATTACGTGGTGGCCGACGTGCACACCGCGCCGACGGACGCTGCCGGGGCCCCGGTGGGCTGGGTGTATCATGTCGGCACGGGACGCATCAATCTCGGCGTGATCGTCGCGAAAAACGGCGGCGGCACTCCGACGGCTTTCGTCGCCCCCATGCTCAGTTTCCACGAGCACGTGACGACGAATTTCGACCGCCTGACCGACGAGCGCTGGGAAGAAATGCTCGACGCGAACCGCTTTTCGCGTCCGGAATGGACCAACAACTGGCTGGCCGACGAACGGGGCAGCCGGCGCCTGCCAGGTCCCTCGCTCATGACGGGACTCACCACGGTTGAACCGCACGGCCTGCCGGCGACCGGTGCGTTCACGCTGGCCGAAGCCTACCCGAATCCCTTCCGCGCGGAGGACCGTACCGTGCTGTCCTATCGCGTCCGTGACGCCGGCGCGCTGCAGCTGTCCGTCTACGATATGCTCGGTCGCCGCGTGCGCACCCTGCTCGAGCAGCCGCTCTCCCCGGGCAGCTACATGACGGCCTGGGACGGACGCGACGCGCAGGGACAGCTTCTCCCTGCCGGCAGCTACATGGCCGTGCTCGAAGGGGCCGGACAGCGCGTGAGCACCAGGCTGCTGCTGCTGCGCTGACCGCTCCGTCCGCCCGAATCCAGGGACTGCGGTGCGCGCATCGCAGTCCCTTTTCATTTGCCTCGATTCGACAGGCGCACTATTATGCGAAAGCCTGAGTACTGATGAGAATGCAATGACAGAACAGCATACATATTTCGCTTCCCCGGATCGCGGGTCAGACGCCGAACTCGACGCGCTGCGTGCGCGCCTGATGAAAGCACCCCATCTCGTTCCGTTGCTGGAAGCCTTTCCCACGCCCGCCCTCATCCTCAACGACACGCGCCAGATCGTGCTGCACAACAGCGCCTTCGAGAAGACGATGCCGAACGGAGACTATGACCGCATGCTCGGCCTCCGCGTCGGCGAAGCGCTCGGCTGCCGCAATCTGCCCGGTACTCCCTCGGGCTGCGGAACGGGGAAGGCGTGCAGCATGTGCGGGGCAGTGCTCGCCATGCTCGAAGCCCAGAAAGGCAGCCGCAGCGTGCAGGAATGCCGCATCACCGTCGACGACCATGCGGGGAGCCATGCCCTCGATTTCCGTGTGCTCGGTGTCCCGATGCAGGTCAACGGGGACGCAGTCACGATTCTTTCCCTGGCAGATATCAGTGACGAGAAGCGCAGGCGTGTGTTCGAGCGGATTTTTTTCCATGATCTCCTGAACACGGCCAGCGGATTGCAGACGATCACCGATTTGCTGCGCATGGTGCCTGCGGAGGAGCGTGACCCCCTGCTCGAAGACCTGCAGGGCATCTCCGGGCAGCTGATCAATGAGATAGAATCGCAGCGGGACCTGGTCGCCGCCGAACAGCAGGAACTGAAGGTGTCGCCGCGTACAACCACGACGGATGACATGATCGCGCACATACACGCGCTGTACCGTTACCACTACCTGACGCGCGAACGGCATGTCAAGTGCATCAACCATGCGGCCGGCGTGCGCTTCACAAGCGATCCCACGCTGCTCTCGCGCGTCGTCGGTAATCTGCTTAAAAATGCGCTGGAAGCCGTAGAGGCGGGGGAAACCGTCACCGTGTCCTGCGACAGCGACGGACCGGACAGTCTCGCATTTCACGTGCACAATCCCGGCGTCATGCCCGAGAAGGTGCGCATGCAGATGTTTCAGCGTTCATTCACCACAAAGGGCCCCGGTCGCGGCATCGGCACGTACAGCGCGCGCATGCTGGCCGAGCGCTTCCTTGGCGGGACGGTCATGTTCACCAGCACGGCGGAGCACGGAACGCGCTTCAGCGTGCGCATCCCGCGCGACCTCGGGGTCGAAGACGGCAGCAACGAACAACAGGACGATATATCATGAGAACAGCACAAGACATCATGGCGGCGCTGCGTGCGCCGTCCGCGAACGTTCTGGAACTGACGGACGAGGAAATCGATGGTTTCTCCGACCGGGACATCGAACTGCTGCAGGCTGAATTCGGCGCAACGGTGCTGATGAAGCTGCCCCCGCGGGAGCAGGTCTTCATGCAGTGGCTGCGTGAGGAGGATCCCGGTGTGTATGCGGACCTCTGGGACGACGACGCAGCGCTGCTCGTGTCCCTGTCTTTCCTCCAGGATTTCCGCAAAGGAGGACGCGGTTTCCAGATCTGTGAACTCGAGGAACACGACAATTACTTTTTCACACCCCGTCATGTGAAGCAAGAGGGGGCAGCGGCGCTCAAGGACATTCTCGCCAGGGCGCAGGCCGGGAAAGACCTCGCCGTGGAAGAAGCGCTCATGTTCGAAATCGTGCGCGCGCCGCTGGATATCTGGCATTTCTGCCATCGTTTTTCGATTCCAGCCGCGCGCGGCAAGGAGGCCGTCCGCGCACTGGTCGCGCATGACTGGCTCGTGCATCTGCCGCGACGCGAGGACCTGCTGCAGTACATCGACGAATAATTCCTTCACTGTGCAGGAATTATTCCCTTCCGCGGCAAAAACCATTCATTGCCGCACGTGCCGCTGTCTGCCTGCGGGGAAAAGAAAACGAGCGGGTGGTCATCTTTCGGGCTTGAATGTAAGTCTCATAAACGCTATGTTTTGGTGTTGTAAACTAGCCAGAATCTCTCGCTTGCTCCCACCGGATTTCGACACATACTCACCCCATATCACAGCTCACCACATCAGGAGATCTCGTATGAAAAAAACTGTGACGTTGTCAGTCATGCTCATGGTCGCACTCTGTACCATGGCGCTTGCAAAGGGCGGGGATGCGGACAGCAACGGTCCCTTCGTCGTCAAGGGCAGCGCCTCGATGCTGAAAGCGGCCCCGGCGGATATCGCGGGCCAGTGGGCTCCGCTCGCTCCTCTGCCGAAGAATCTCGGGTACAACACCGCCGCCTATCACGACGGCGCATTATACAATTTCTCTGGTCTGAACGCCTCAGACGGCCCTGTGACGCTGTGCTACAAGATGGACATCGCGGCCGGAACGTGGACACAGATCGCATCGCTTCCGCAGCCGCGTCTGCTGGCCATGGCGCACACCGTGGGCGACAAGATTTATGTCGTCGGCGGCTACAGCACCGCGCAGCCTTTCACCACGCACGGCGACGTGCTCGAGTACGATCCCGCGACCGACGCGTTTACCGCCAAGGCCACCATGCCCCTGCCGGTGTACGCAGGCGCATCCTTTGTCCGCGACGGCAAGATCTGGGTCCTGGGCGGCGGCACCACCAGCTTCGCGCTGCAGACCGGCGTCATCCAGATTTACGATCCCGCAACCGACACCTGGGAACTCTCGAACACCATGCTTCCGCAGTCCCTGCGCTCCTTCCAGGCTGCGAATATCGGCGACAACATCTATTTCGTCGGCGGTTATCGCGTGCAGAACAACCAGGGCGTGTACTTCGCAGACGTGTACAAGGGTGAAATCAGCGGTACGGACGTGACCTGGACCAAGCTCGACGATTTCGCCGCGGGCGGCATCATGCGTATGTCCGTCGGCACCGACGGCACGAAGATGTATCTGACGGGCGGTTTCACGCAGCTGACGCAGACCCAGGGCATCGTTCCGACGACCACCTACTCCTTCGATCCCGCCACCGAGACCTGGGCCAACGAGGCCATGAAGATCACCGGTGTGCTGTATGCCTCGCGCATGCTCTATGACGGCAACGGCAAGTTCTATGTCGTCGGCGGCCAGGCGGCCACCGATTACAGCGACGCGGTGGAAGTGTACGACGCCGAAGCCGAATCCACCCCGATCGCGATCATGAATCAGACCGAGAACAACCTCTGGGTCAAGATGGCGAACACCTACCGCACCGGTTTCTTCCTCGGGAACGTGGGCGGCGCCCCGCTGCAGTGGAGCGGTGAAGTGGATGCCGCGGCGACGTGGCTGACCCTCGACGCGGCCACCTCCGGCATCGTCGAGCCGGGCATGCAGGCCGGCATTTCTCTTGCGATCGACCCGACATCCCTCGCGGAAGGCGAGTACACGGGCGTGGTCACGCTGACAACCAACGATCCGGACAACGAGGAACTGACCTACACGCTGACCATCAACGTGCAGGAAGAGGACGTGGACGTGGAACTGTACGTGCTCGCCGAGCAGTACACCGGCACCTGGTGCCAGTTCTGTCCCTTCGGCGCTGATTCGCTCAACGCAGTTGCGCAGCGCTATGGTGACCGCCTGGTGCGCATGGCCTGGCACGACCGCGATGCGATGTCGATCGATGCGTGGGACGACATGAAAACCTTCATCGGCATTCCCGGATATCCGACCGCCTCGATCAACCGTATCAAGTGGCAGGGTGAAAGCGACATTCCCATCAGCCGCGGCGACTGGGGCAACCGCATCGGTTACCTCGTCAACAACGCGCGCTCGCCCGTCGGCCTGTCCATCGAGGACAAGGCATATGACGAAGGCAGCAAGACCTACAGCTTTACCGCCAAGACCTTCTTCCACCAGGGCATGGAAGGCGACATCCGCATCAACGCCGTGGTGACCGAAGATGAGTTCGATTACACGCAGAAGAAGTGGACACAGACCGGCGTGATCGATGTCTCGCCGTACATTCACACCGACGTGGTCATGGGCATCTGGCCGGACGTTTTCGGTCACAAGGTCGCCACCTCCGGCACCTTCGCCTCGCAGTCCGAGTACACGCAGGAATTCTCCTTCACCTCCCCGCATGTGAAGTCGGACAAGGCGTGGATCACCATTTTCGTGCACGAGATCTATCGTGACGGCCCCGGACCCGTGTACCAGAGCTACCAGGAGCCGCTGATGCAGGGCATCACGCTCGATGTCGACGATAACATGCCGGCGCCGGGCAGCTTTGCACTCCGTCAGAACTATCCGAATCCCTTCAACCCGACTACGACCATCAGCTTCGACGTGCCGCATCGCGCCCATGTGCGCCTCACGCTGCACGACGCGCTCGGCCGCAACATCGGGACGATCTCGGACGAAACCTACGAAGCCGGCACGCATAACATCGGTTTCGACGGTACCGAGCTCAACTCGGGTACCTACTACCTGACCATGGTTTCCGGCGACGTCGTCAAGACCCGCACGATGACGTTGGTCAAGTAGAACGCTTCGCGACTCTGCGGGACGCTTCGCGTCCCTTGAGATCGCTTCGCGTTCTGTCTTTGCGCGCCCCGGCATTCGCCGGGGCGCGCGTGTTTATGCCGGCTGACGCCGGCATGTATTTGTCCCCGCTGCCTCCGGCACCGGGGACGTATTCGAATACGCGCCGCCGCTTGCCACGGCGTAGTTCCGCATAGCGGAACGAAGCAGGGCAGGCGCAAATACGCTCGCCGCAGGCGAGCAAATACGTCACGCCATTGGCGGGACAAATACGCGCCGCGGCAGCGGCGCTTCCGCTATTCCGAGCGCAGGAAGAGTTCGAGCAGGCGCTCGAGATCGTCGTCGTTGTAGAATTCGAAGACGATGCTGCCCCTGCCGTCTTTGGCGGCGCTGATGTGCACCTTGGTGCCGTAGACGGGACGGAGCTTCTGGCTCAGTTCTTCGAGATGGGGGGTGCTGGATCGGGTGGGGGATTTGCCCGGCTTCTTTTCGGGACGCGCGGGCTGGCGATAAATGTTGTTGACGAGTTCTTCGACCTTGCGGACGGAGAGGTTGTCCCGGATGATGCGCTGCCACATGCGCAGCTGCGCGGTTTCGTCCGGCAGCGTGATCAGCGCGCGGGCGTGTCCCATGCTGATCTCGCCTTTCTGCAGACTGGAGAGCACTTTTTTCGGGAGCTTGAGCAGGCGGATGAAATTGAGCACGGTGCTGCGGTCCTTGCCGACGCGCTGTCCGACTTCCTCGGCGCTGTGGCCGTATTCTTCAACCAGCTGCTGATAGGACGTCGCGATTTCCACGGGATTGAGCGTTTTGCGCTGAATGTTCTCGATGAGCGCAAGTTCTATCATTTCCTCGGCCGTTTCCACCTGGCGGATGTAGGCGGGGATGTGCTCGATGCCGGCCTCTCGGCAGGCGCGGACACGGCGCTCGCCTGAAATGAGCTGGAATTTCCCTTCCCAGCGACGCACGGTGACGGGCTGCACGAGGCCGTTTTCCCTGATGGACTGCGCGAGCTCACGGATGGCCTGCGCGTCGAATTCCACGCGCGGCTGATAGGGATTGGGATCGATGTCGTCGACCGCGATATGGGCCAGCACGTCGGTGGAGACACCGTCGTCACGGGTTTCCGGCGTCGGTTCCACGCTGACGGGATCCTCCACGGGGGGACGATTGGACGGGATGAGCGCGCCCAGTCCCTTGCCGAGTACGGTCTTCGATTTACCCACGTTTCACCTTATGTGCTGTGTTCCTGGTCGGTGATATCGTCCTGCCCGTCACTGGCATCCGACGAGCGCGCGGCGCCGCCATCCTTTTCCGCGTCGGACGGGGCGGCGGGGCGGCTCTCCTGCTTCTGCGCGCGCAGGGCCTCCTTGCCATGCGCGATTTCCTGGGCGAGGTCGATGTAATTCTGCGTGCCGACGGAAAGCGCGTCGTAGAGAATGACCGGCTTTCCGAAACTGGGCGCTTCGCTGAGACGCACGTTGCGGCTGATGATGGTGTCGAAGACCTTGTCGCCGAAGTAATTGCGTACTTCCTCCGCCACCTGCTTCGAGAGGCGCAGACGGGTGTCGAACATGGTCAGCAGCACGCCTTCGATGTCCAGTCCGGCATTGAGGTGCTGCCGCACGATGTTGATGGTGTTCAGCAGCTTGCCCAGTCCCTCGAGCGCGTAGTATTCGCACTGCACCGGGATGAGAACGGAGTCGGCGGCAGTCAGCGAGTTCAGCGTGAGCAGTCCCAGGGACGGGGGACAGTCGATGACGATGTATTCATAGTTGTCCCTCACAGCGGCCAGCATGTGCTTGAGCACGTGCTCGCGCTGCTGCTGGTCGATGAGCTCGATTTCCGCGCCCACGAGGTTGATATGGGACGGCACGATGTCGAGATAGGGCAGCATGGTTTTCTGCACACCTTCCACGGCGGGGGTGCGGTCGATGAGTACCTCGTAAATGCTGACCGGTGCTTCGTTGACGTCGATGCCCACGCCGCTGGAGGCGTTCGCCTGCGGATCGATGTCCACGAGAAGTGTTTTGAATTCCGCGACGGCGAGGCTCGCCGCGAGGTTGACCGATGTCGTGGTTTTCCCGACACCGCCTTTCTGATTCGCTACGGCAATGATTTTTGACATACTGTGGTTCTGGGATCCGGGCGGGGATTCCCCTCATGCGTGCCCGGACAGTGATTGATCGATCCACGCGAGATAGGGTGCGAATCCCGCGGTCACCGGAAGCATGATGATTTCCGGGACGTCGTACGCGTGGAGGTCCCGCACGCGCCGCTCGACGGCGGCAAACAGCGCGGGTGCCGATTTTATGATGAGCAGCTGCTCTTCGTCGACCTGCACCGCGTTCTGCCAGCGATAGACCGAGCGCAGTCCCGGGACGATGTTGCAGCAGGCGGCCAGCTTCTCCTCGACGAGGGCGCGGGCGATGCGTTCCGCCTCGTCCTGCGATCCCGTCGTGACAAGAATCACACAGTATTCCGTGTTTCCGTCCGCCATATTCTACAAAACTAGGTTGAGCGGAGGTGAGAAGCAATGCTCTTGCTTTTTCCCCGCTATTGGGATAAGTTTTTCACAGGTTTCAACAGGCATTCATGCGCAAGAACGGACAGGAATGAGTTTTTACGATTACGACGATTTTCAGGATGACTGGGACGATCCCGACGGGGGAAAGGGCCGGAATTTCTCCGATATGAACACATCGGACCTGCTCGACGCCGCCCGCCAGGGCTCTCTCAGCATCGATACGATAGAAGAAATAGCCGGCTGGCATCTCGAAAAGCAGAATTTCGACGATGCGCTGAAATTTCTCGAAATTCTCACCGAACGCACCCCGTACAGCGCGGAGGCATGGGAGCGCAAGGGCATGGTTTTGAACAACCTGGGCCGCTACGACCAGGCCCTCACCGCGTTCGAGCAGGCGGAAGGACTCAATCCGGCCGATCCCGATCTGCTGCTCAACAAGGGGATCACGCTCGACAATCTCGGGGACGTGGAGGGTGCGCTGCGCTGTTTCGACACCGCGCTCGCGATGGAGCCCGACAACGACGAGGCCCTGTTCAACAAGGGAATTGCCCTGGAGCACGCCGGCGCCTACCACGAGGCGATACGCATTTTCGAGGAAGTGATCGACCGGGAAGCAGAGCACAAGGACGCCTGGTACGAACTCGGCTACTGCCACGATTTTTCCGACAATCTCGAAGAATCCCTCCGCTGCTACGACCGTGCCATCGACCTGGCGCCGTTCAACGCCAACGCCTGGTATAACCGCGGCATCATTCTCAACCGCATGGGCGCCTGGCGCCGCGCCATCGACAGCTACGATTACGCCCTGGCGATCGATGAGGAATTCGCGTCCGCGTGGTACAACCGCGGCAACAGCTGCGTCAGTCTTCGCTGGTTCCCCGAGGCCATTGACTGTTTCCGCAGGACCATCGAGCTGGAGCCCGGGGACATGCATGCATGGCACAATCTCGGCAACGCCTGCGAGGAAGCCGAACGGTACCGGGACGCCATCGAGGCCTATACGCGTGCCGTCACGCTGGCCCCGCACAACGCGGATTCCCTGTTCGGCCGCGGCAGCACCTTCGAGGCCCTCCGCGACTACGACAGCGCGCTGCGCGACTACACCGCCGCGGCGCGGCTGGCGCCGGAGACGCTCGCGATCTGGTACGCCAAGGCCGACATCGAATTCGAACTGGGGCGTCTTGACGAAGCGATCGCCAGTTTCAGCAATGTGCTTCGTCTCGAACCCCGCAACGCCACCGCCTGGGTCGATTTCGCGGAGATCAATCTCGAGGCCGGGAAATACGAAGAATGCGTGCTCGCGGCCCAGCGCGCGGTGGAGCTCGGAGACCGTCTGCCGGAGGCCTACTTCTTTCTCGCCCAGGCGCATCTGTTTCGCAGTGACGATGCGGGCGCCCGCGAGGCCCTTGACCGCCTGCAGCATATCGCGCCCGACGGCAAGGACTCCGACGGAAACCCGCTGCCCGCCCTGCGCTCCGACCACGGCTTCCCCCTCATACCCGGCGGAACCCTGCGATGACGCGCGTCCTGATACCGCTTCTCGCCGTGGCGGCGGTGGCTGCCACCCTGCTGCTGTGGCCCTCCGCGACGCCCGCGTCCGCCGGCGATCTCGACTGGCTCGGGTACGGCGAAGGCGTGACCCGTGCCGCCGCCGAGGACAAGACCATACTGGTCGACGTGTACACGGACTGGTGCGGCTGGTGCAAGAAAATGGACCGCGACGTGTACGGCGACGAGACGGTGCAGGAATATCTCGGCGCGCATTACGTCGCCGTGAAACTGGACGCGGAATCCGGGACGACACATCGCGTGCAGGGACAGGAGGCCACCGAGCGCCAGATCGCGAAGGCCTATGGCATCAGCGGCTACCCGGCCACGATTTTCCTGAACGCGAAAGGGGAGATGATCACCATCCTGTCGGGATACGTCGACAGGGACCGCTTCCTGCTCGTGCTCGAATACATACACGAGCGCATCTATGAGACCCAGGGCTGGGAGGACTTCCTCTCCTCACGCGGCAAATGACGGCATGCGCTGGTCCCGTTCCGGCTACCTGACGCTGCTTGCCGCGTCCCTGCTCTGGACGGGAGGCTTTTTCGCCGCCCCGCTGCTGCACGGAAGCGGTCACGACGATATCGCGATTTTCAGCCGGCTGTTTTACGCGCCGGTCTGTCACCAGGATGCCGCGCGCTCTTTCATGCTGCTGGACTGGCCGCTCTCGGTCTGCCATCGCTGTTCGAGCATCTACCTCGCCTTCACGACTGTGCTGCTCGCGTATCCGCTGCTGCGGCGCAGGCATTTTTTTGTTTCCCTTCCCTTGTCACGACTTGCTATATTTATGCTTCCCATGCTTCTGGACTACGTGCTCGATGTCCTGGGCGTGTGGAACAACGGTGCGCTGTCGCGCGCACTGTCGGGCAGCATCGCCGGCGCGGGACTCGCCGTGTTTACCATTCCCGCCTGGATGGAGGCCTGGACTGCCAGGAGACGCCACCACGACGCAGACCATAGAGAGGTACAGAATGAATGAGATCGCCACCGCAAAACCGAGCAAGCTGATACCCGTGCTCATCGGCGGCAGCGCCATCACCGTCATCAGCATCATGCCCGTACTCAACGCCGTGAACTGCGCGTGCTGTGCCGGTGTCATGGGCGGGGCCGTGCTCGGTGTCTGGTTCTACAAGAAAAGCTTCCCCGCAGACATGCCCTTCGCCGTCGGCGACGGCGTCATCGTGGGCACGTTGTCAGGACTGGTGGCCGCGCCGCTCGTAACGATCCTGCAGTTTTTCATGTTGGGCTTCACATCGACGGACTTCAGTTTCCAGCTGCAGGACCGGATCGATGAGGCTTTTTCCCAGGCGGAATCACAGGCGACGGACCCGGCCGCCGTCGAGGCGGCGCGTGAGCTCGTCATGCAGCTGGCAAGCACGCCCTTCCTGCTTTTTCTCGTGGGATTGCTGTTCTCCCTCATCATTTTCGTCGGCTTCGGCGCGCTGGGCGGCGTGATCGGCGGCAATATTTTCAAAACAAAAATCATTCCCCAGCCCCCTGCGGCGAACTGATCGGCTCCTCGCTGCGTAGAAGTTTCTTTGCGCACACGCGCACACCCGTATCAACGATTTCCCGGTATCCCATGCGATCTTTCCATTTCCTTCTTCTTTTCGCCTTCATTCTTCCCGCGGCCCTTTCCGCACAGGTGGGGCCGGTGGCGGGCGGCACCTTCACCGTGCTGTACAATCCGCCGGCGGACTCGCCCCTGGCTGAGGCGTCGGAGGTGACGCTCGTCTACGTGTATGATTTCTGGAACGTCCGTTACGGCACGCGTCTCGCGCTCTGGCAGAACGTACTCGATCCCGACACCAGCCGCGTGCATCACGTGCGCATGGAGCGGGCGGGGGAAAGCTGGGCGGCCGATATCCCGATACCCGCGGACGCTGCGCTGCTGTCCTACGTCGTCACGGACGGCACGCATGTCGACGGCAACGAGGAAAAGACATGGGTGCGGTACGTGTTGGGAGACGATGGGAAACCCGTGATGAACGCGCGCTTCTACAACATCCCCTTTCTCAAGCTCGCCCGGGAGGAGATCGGTGTGCTCATCCGTGAGGCGGAGCGCGAAGTGGTCGCATGGCCGGAAAATTTCCGCGCCTACCAGCAGTACTTCACGCTGCTGCTCGAGCAGGCGAAAGGCAGTCCGCGGACGCAGGACCGCATCGCGGGACGCATCGATGAACTCGAGACGGAATACGGCGGCGATGCGGGTTTCCTGAACATGGCGGCCGAAGTCTGGTATTATGTGCTGCAGGACCAGGAGCGCGCGCTCGAGTACCGCAAGCGTATCGAACCCTCCGCCATGTGGCCGCAGGTGTTCGCCATGGCCGACCGGCAGAGCACACAGCAGACCGAGGCCGACCGCGCGCGCTTCAGTGCGGATCGGCGCGGGGAACTCATCGGGGAAGTCCTGCCCGATTTCAACCTGCACGATGCGAAAGGTGAGAAAGTGGGCTTTCCGCGCAAGAACGGCACGCCCCTCGTGCTGCTGTTCTGGGCGTCGACATCGGACAAATCCCGCGGCATGCTCGATGCGCTGCGCGCGGCGGCCGCCCCGCTGCCGGACGGCGCTGTCGACATCGTTGCCGTCAGTCTCGACCTGGAGCAGGAAACAGCGCGCGCGTACTGGGACGAGCGGTCCCTGCCGTTCGAGCTGCTCTACAACCAGGGGAGTACGCTGCACCTGCTCGGGGTGGACAGCATTCCCATCACCTTCCTCGTGGACGCTGAGGACAAGGTGCGCGACGTTCTCGTCGGATACGATTCCGGTGTGACCTCGCGTCTTCGCACCGCCCTGACGACTCTGCTCCGTTCACGCTGATTCATCCAGGACACACACACACATGCCCGCATCTCGCATCATCGATATCAGCACACCGCTCGAAGCGGACACGCCTTCATATGCCGGGGACCCGGTCTTCTCCCGCACCGTGCTTTCCAGCATCGCGAAGGACGGCAGCGGATACAATCTCTCGACACTCGCGATGAGCGCGCATTCCGGCACGCACATCGACGCGCCGGCGCATTTCCTCGCGAAGGGAAAGACCATCGACCAGGTGCCGGCACGGCGCTGGATTTCTCCCGCCATCGTCATAGACCTGCCGGAGCCCGGTGCCATCGACGCCGCGCAGCTTGAGCGGCAGGGCATACGCACGGGCGACGCCGTGCTGCTGCGTGCAAATGCCACGCGTGCCGCGGACGCGGATCCTGACGATTTTTCCTCCCTCACGCTGGACGCCGCGAAACTGCTCGTGCAGAAGAAGATAAATCTCGTCGGCATCGACGCACTCTCCATCGAACCCTACCACGACCCGGAATTCCCGGTGCACAGGAAGCTGCTTCGCAGCAGCGT
>CAJXSA010000031.1 GCA_913060595.1 uncultured Ignavibacteria bacterium | reverse complement strand
GGTCGACCGTGACGGCGACGGGCTCATCCGCACGTCGCGCGGCCTGGGTGATATCCACGGCTGGTCCGGCGGCGGCGTGGAAAACGCGGAGGATGAGTGCATACTGCTGTACAAGATCGTACCTGCCAGAAACTGCCGGCACATCTCGGTAGACGTGGAGAACAACGTCTGGGTCGGCGGATATAGCCAGCAGAACATCACCCGATCGACAATGATGAAACTGAACGGGCAGACCGGTGAAATCATGCAGCTGCATGACGGACTCGAATGCGGCGGCTACGGGGGACTGGTCAGCGACAACGGGACCATATTTTCGTCCTCTCTGAACGGCGGGGGCGGTCCGCTGCTCATGATGACACCTTCCGGTGTCGCGTCCTGCCTCTCCGAGATTCAGGCATACGGTCTCGCGGAAGATCCCGACGGGTACATCTGGGCCACGACGTATCAGTCTGCGCGGCTTTACAAGCTCGATCCTGCGGGAAACATCCAGCCGGGCTTCCCGATTGACCTGAACGGAACGCAGGTGCGCGGACTCGCCGTGACACCGGACGACGGTCACGTGTGGATCGCCTGCACCGGCACGAACACGCTCGAACGGCGCGACAGCGACGGTGCTCTCATCAGGGAGTTCGCGCTCGACGCGCACACGACGCCCGGAGAGTTTCCCACCGGCGTCGCAGTCGATTATAACGGACGCGTGTGGGTGACGAATGCAGAGAGCGACAATGTGTTTCGCATCGATCCGCTTGGCGACGGCGGACTGGGGCGCATCGACATGGTCGTCGCTCTCGGACCTGACGCACGGCCTTACAACTACAGCGACATGACCGGCGCGGCGTACGGAGAATACTATCCTCTGTACGGGACGTGGTCGGTGCTGCATGACGGCGGTACGGTGGGCATGGTATGGCAGCAGGTGACGTGGACATCCTCCGAGCCGGGGGATTCCCGTGTGCTCGTCAAGGCGCGCGCCGCCGATTCACGGGATGCGATCCCCGCGCAGGAGTTCCGCTATCTCCGCAGCGGTGCCCTGATGTGTGACAGTCTGCTGTCGGGGCGTTTCATACAGATATTCGTCGAGTTTCATCGCGGCAGCGCAATCAGCAACGAGCCCGTTCTCTATGACATCGAGCTGGGGGGGACGGAACGTCCGCTGGTCGGGCACTCCTCCGCCGTAATCTGTGCGGGAGACTCTCTCCGCATCCAGGCTGACCCGCGCTTCACGCAGGTGCGCTGGAATGACGGCAAAGGCGGCGCGGTGCGCTACATCGGGACAGGGGGACGCTACTGGTACACTGCGCGCACGCCGCTCGGCTGCACGATCACCTCTGATACCATCGATGTCGAGGAGCATCCGGCACCGCAGCCCGAACTCAGTGCGGATATTATCGTGAAGTGCGCGGGAGAGGAGGTGGATATCAGCGTCACCGCACCGTTCGCCCGGTATCGCTGGGAACCGGGTACCAGCGCGGATACGTCTCGTACGCTGCGTGTTACCGCTCCGGGCGTCTACCGCGTCATGGTGGTGGATTCCAACGGCTGCAGCGGTCTCTCCCCGGCCGTGCTGGTCGAGGATTATCCGTTGCAGCAACTGCGGCTTGCCGCGAATGGCAGCACGGTGCTGTGCCATGACGGTGGCGTGGTCAGACTCGAAGCGACGGCCGGTTTTTCCCGTTACCGGTGGAGTACGGGAGACAGCACCGCAGGACGCACGCTCGTCGTCGCAGATACAGGCACGTATTCCGTTTCAGCCATCGACAGCAATGGCTGCACGGTCTTCAGCAATCCTGTGCGCGTGCGCCGGGCGCCGCAGTCCTTGCTGGAACTGGTACTCGACGGACCACAGCAGCGGTGTGAAGGCGACAGCGTCAGGCTGCGTGCGACACCGGGCTTTGTCGAGTATCGCTGGAGCACCGGTGAGAGCGGCCAGATATCGTCGATACCCGGTGGACCGACAGGTCTGTACTGGGTGACGGCGACGGACACGAACGGCTGCGAGGCACGCTCGGACACCGTGTCGCTCACCGTGCTGCCGCGGCCCGTTGCTGAACTCCGCGCCGCGGGGGACAGCGTTGTCTGCGGGGATGGTCACGTCCGTCTCGAGGCGACCCCCGGATTCGTCTCTTATGAGTGGAGCAACGGCGACCTGACGGATGCGCCGTATCTCGATGTTGATGAGTCCGGTGTGTATTCCGTGATGGTGCTGGACAGCAACGGCTGCAGCGGGCGCTCGAATCCGGTCCGCGTTATTTTCCATCCTCGACCGGAAGTGTCGCTCTGGATGGACGGCGGCTTCGTCCTGTGCAAGGGGCAGGCGAGCACGATGCATGCGACGCCGGGATTCCAGCGATACCGCTGGAGCACCGGTGAGACGGGGACGATGTCGAGCATCGCTGTGACCGACAGTGGCCGGTACTGGGTGGAGGTCACGAACGAATACGGATGCAGGGGGAGCTCCGACACCGTCGAGGTCATCGTCGGTGACGAGCTTTTGCCGCGCATCCTGGCGGACAGCGATACGTTGTGTCCGGGCGGTCAGGTGACGCTTGATGCGGGTCCTGGCTACGACCGCTATAACTGGAGCACGGGCGACAGTTCGCAGACAACGGTGGTATTCCGTCCCGGTATCTACAGTGTCACCGTGTTTTCAGAAAACGGATGCAGCGGCGATACGACGCACGTCGTCTACGAGGAGATACCACCCGCGATTATCGGCGCGCGCGATACGCTCTGCCTCGGTGAGGAACGCATCCTCGATGCCGGTCCGGGATATGCGTCGTATCAATGGAACACCGGGGCGCAGGAACAGCGCATCACGGTGTCAGGCTCCGGCAGATACACGGTGGATGTTCTGACGACACGGGGCTGCGTGCTTTCGGACACGGTCGACGTCTACAGTTTTCCGCTGCGTCCGCTGACGCTGGACGGCGCCCGCGCGGTATGTCCTGGAAGTGAAGTCCGGTACCGAGTCGGCGGAGACAGTCTCTCTTCTGTCGCCTGGTCCCTGTCGTCAGGCGGCGTCGTGCAGCCTGGCAGCAGACCCAGCGAAGTCACCGTGCGCTGGCAGGACATCGGCACGCATCTTCTGACGATGCGTGCGATCCTGCATCCCTCGGGTTGTCCCTACGACAGCGTCCTGCAGATTGTTGTCGAGAATGTCGTCGCACCTCCCATTGCGGGTGATCCGCGTCTTTGTCCCGGCGCTGCCACACGCCTGCACGTCGGATCCCACGCGGGGACCGCGCTGTGGCTGTTTCCTGACGGCAGCAGGCGCGCAGATGCGGACACCGTCGAGACATGGCAGACAGGAGAGCATCTGTTCATTACGTCGAATGCCGCCGGGTGTGCGGATACCAGCCGCGTCACAGTGACAGCCCTGCCGCTGCCCGATGCGATCATCGAGGGCCGCACGGTGATCTGTGCGGGCGAATCGAGCGTGTTCACGGCGCGCGGGCGATACGCATCGCATCGCTGGTTTACGGACGCGGGCAGCAGCACCGACGATACGCTTCGCCTGCAGAGCGCTGGACGGGTCATACTCGAGACCGTATCCGACCAGGGCTGCACCGCGCGGGATACGACGTATTTGCACATACAGCCGCTGCCTCAGCCGGTCATACTGGGCGCCACGGTGCTCGCAGCCGGAGACAGCCTTGAGCTCTGCCTTTCCAACGATTGGGATTCGGTATCGTGGTATCGCGCCAACGGATCACGGCTCGGAGAAGGACGATGCGTGTTCGTGCGCGACACTGGCCGGTACACAGTCGTCGTGACAGACACGACGGGCTGCATCGGTCGTGCATTGCACCACCTGCGGTATGCCGACGTCCAGGCGAGTGCCACCGTCGCGCTCCCGGTCCTGACAGCGGAACCCGGGGAACGAATTATCGTTCCCGTCACGCTCCTCGCGTCGAGTAATCTCGAACAGCTGCCGCTCACCCGTTGGATCACCGAGATACGCTTCGATGCCCGTGTGCTCATGCCTGTCACGTCGACACCGCTCGGGATGCTCGATGGAAATGACCGCGTGATTTCACTCGAGGGGCCGATAGGTGAAATGAGAGGGACGATCGCCGCACTCGAATTCCTGGTCATGCTCGGGCCCGTCGATGAAACCGCGCTGCATTTCGACACATTCCGATGGGAAGGAGGGGCCGTTGAAACGGAACAGCGTCACGGGGAACTGCGCGTGGGTATCTGTACCGAAGGAGGAAATCGTCTTTTCGATGCCCGCAGGATGCTGCGCCTCGAGGCGAACCGGCCGAATCCCTTCAACAGCAGCACCGTCATCACGTTTGAAATCATCGAGGCCGGACATACGGAGGTTTTTGTCACGGACCAGGTCGGCCGACGTGTTGCGGCGCTCCAGCAGGGCGTGCTGCAGCCCGGAGTGTACAGTCTGCTGTTCGACGGGAGATTGCTCCCGAGCGGACTGTACTTCTGCATTCTTCGCACACCGACACAGCAGCGCGTTCGGCGCATGCAGCTGATCAAGTAGGCTGTTACGCGGAGCGGCTGGCATCAACAGGCTTTGAAGTTTCGCCGTTTGGGGAGATATTACTGCTACAGCCTTGCGGGATTCCAATTCCTCCCGGAATCCCTCTCTTTTGCGCGCGCATCCAATGCTGCATGAACCCATTCGTCTCATTCCCCCGAGGAAACGTGCTCTATGTCATCAGATAAAGATCTGACACTTGCTGCGATACTCAACGAAAGTGTGCGGCGCTTCGCGGACAATCCCGCGCTGTCCTTCGTTTCCTCTGCGCCGATGTCATATGCGGAGTTCGGGGAGGAAGTTGCGAAAACGCGCGCTTCGCTGCGCCGCCTGAACGTGCGGCCGGGTGACCGTGTCGCCATACTGAGCGGCAACATGCCCAACTGGGCGGTCGCATATTTCGCCGTCACGACGATGGGGGCAGTGGCGGTGCCGCTGCTGCCGGACTTCCATGAAAATGAAATCGAGACCTTCCTGCGCCACGCCGGCTGTGACGTGCTGTTCGTTTCCGAACGACTTGCGTCAAAAGTGACCGCGAAGGACTTGCCGCGACTCCGTTCGCGAATTCGGCTCGACGATATGACCATTCTCGATGGGGAGGCGGCCAGCGGGAGTACCGTGGCAGGATCTCCGCTGTGGAAAACGTCCATGGGACGCGAGGACGCAGCGGATGTTCGCCCAGACGACCTGGCAGCGATCATTTACACGTCGGGGACCACGGGAACGTCCAAGGGAGTCATGCTCACACACAGGAACATCGCGTTCAACGCCACGAAGGTGCAGACGATACAGCCCGTGAAGGCGCAGGACGTCTTTCTTTCCATTCTCCCGCTTTCGCATACGTATGAGAACACGCTCGGGCTCATCCTGCCGCTGATGAACGGCGCCTCCGTTCACTATCTCGAAAAACCACCCACCGCGAGCGCGCTGCTTCCCGCGCTTGAACAGGTTCGTCCCACGATCATGCTCAGCGTCCCTCTCGTCATCGAAAAGGTCTACAAGCAGCGCGTTCTGCCGGAAGTCACCAAAAGCGGACTGTTGCGAAAAATCCACGGAACGAACGCGGGACGGCGCATGCTCTACCGTCTCGCAGGGAAGAAATTGAAAAAAACCTTCGGCGGACGTCTGCATTTCTTCGGAGTGGGCGGCGCAAAACTTGACGCGACTGTCGAGCGCTTCCTGCGCGAGGCGAAATTTCCCTATGCCATCGGCTACGGTCTTACGGAAACCGCGCCGCTGCTCGCCGGTGCCAATCCGCAGCAGGTGCGGTATCAGTCCACCGGTCCCGCGATGCAGGGCATCGAACTGCGTATCGCCGACGCCGATCCCGTTTCCGGGGAGGGGGAAATCCAGGCGCGGGGACAGAGCGTCATGCGCGGCTATTACAACGAACCCGAGCTCACCCGCGAGACCTTCACCGAGGACGGCTGGTTTCGCACCGGGGACCTGGGCAGTTTCGACGCCGACGGTCATCTTTACATCAAAGGCCGCCTGAAGAATCTCATCGTAAGCTCGAGCGGTGAGAACATTTACCCGGAAGAAATAGAGTCCGTCATCAATACCCACCGGTATGTGCTCGAATCCCTGGTCATGGAGAAAAAGGGGAAGCTCGTCGCGCTCGTGCATCTGAATTACGAGGAGATCGAGGAGCATTTCGCGCACATGAAGGATGAGGCCGTGCAGTTCGTGCAGAAAAAGGTGGAAGAGACCCTCGACGAATTGCATCGCCATGTGAACGGACGCGTGAACCGCTTTTCGCAGCTCGCCGCCGTTGTCGAGCAGCGATATCCTTTCGAGAAAACAGCCACGCAGAAGATCAAGCGTTTTATGTATCTTTCAGCCTGACCGAACGCTTTCAATTCACATGACTCCGGAGGGAACATGATACCGTTGACACTTGCCGAACAGCTGCTGCTTCTCGCCACAGACGATGAAAAAGGCGCGGTGGTGCTCGCAGGTTCCGGCGCGATTTCGTATGGACTCGCCGGTGCGCTGCTCATGGAACTGCACATGCAGAAGCGCTTCACATGGCGGGAAAAGACACTTTCGCTGACGGATCGTACACCGACGGGGTTTCCCCTGGCCGACGAGGCCATGGAACTCGTTGCCTCGGCGAAAAAGGACAGGGACGCGAAGTACTGGGTCTCCGCGTTCGAGCGGAAAATTCCAAAACTGAAAGCGCGCGTGTTCGAATCCCTCGTCACCAAGGGGGTGCTCAAAAAGGAGGAGAAAAAATTCCTCTGGGTGTTTCCTTACAAGCGCTATCCGGAGAGCGACCCGCAGCCCGAGCGGCGTGTGCGCGACATGCTGCAGGACCTGCTCGACGGGCGTATCACGCCGACGGAACGGCTGCTCGCGCTCCTGAGCCTTGTGCGCGCCTGCGATCTCATCGTCGAGGTGTTCGGGAAAGAGAACAAGCGTGACAGGAAGAAGCAGATCGATGCCTTCCTCGCTGACGACCGTGTCGGCAAGGCGGTCTCCGCCGTCGTCGCAGAAGTGAACGCCGCCGTCATGGTCGCTGTCACCGCATCCGTGGCAGCGAGCAGCGCTGCATCGTCGTAGGGGAGGTGTATCATGGATTTCTCTCTCTGCACCCATCTCCTCCTCCTCACCACACGTGAAAAGGACGGCGCAATACCTTCGTCACGAGGTGGTGCGATACCATTCGGTCTTGCAACCGGACTTCTTCTCGATCTGCTTCGTGAGCGGCGCTGTCGCATGGATGAAGAACAGTTCATCCGCGTTACAGATGAAACACCGACCGGCAGTGCCCTGCATGATGAAACCCTCGGGCGCATTCGCGGTGCTGATGCGATGCGTTTCGCGTCCTGGATCAGCGTCGTGCATGAAAGGACAAAGAAGCTGCTGCTGCGATGTTACGAAGCACCGGTGCAGGAGGGATATTTCCGGCATGAAGAATCGCGCGTGCTCGGCCTGTTTCCGCGGCATCGCTTTCCGCCGGAGACAGCGGGCACCGAGCGTGCGGCACGGCTGCGCATGGCCGTGGAAGCCGCGGTGGCGGAACCAGCCTCCATGGACGAAGGGATGCTGCAGCTCTGTGCGCTGATACGCGGCTGCAGGGTGGAGCACCTGGTGTTCGACCAGCGTGTGCGCGCGCAGGCGAAGGAGGTTTTACGAAGAATCTGCAAGCCGGACCTCGATTTCATCCGGTACCCGGAAGAACTCCATCGCATGCTCGTGGTTGCGGCGAAGGCGACCAGGAACATCATCGTTGATCAGACCTCCGTCGATGCCTCTGGCTGAGAGCGCTGTGCTGGGGAAGAGGTGCAGGGAATGAATCACAGGGAGTTCGTTGTTATACATCTGTTGGGAAATCCTTGCCGGGTCCCGCCTGTTCAATCACAATACTGACCATAGCTGTTCATCCACACATGCATATTCTCCGTCTTTCGTTTTCAATATTCCTGTTCATGCTCACGCTGCACATCTGCGTTCCGGCAGGGCTGCATGCACAGCAGGCTCCTTCCCGGTCCGCCGCGCCGCCCCCGAGTGGGGACGAAATCCGCGGCACTGTCGTGGACGCAGGCAGCGGACATAGCATCGAATACGCCAGCATCGTGCTCTACCGCAGCAGTGACAGCAGCATGGTGCAGGGGACGGTGTCCGACCCGGAAGGAGTATTTGTGCTTTCAGACATCGACGAGGGCCGCTACTACCTTGAGGTGAGATTCATGGGGTACGAGAGCCGCACCATCAATGATGTGCGGCTCGCAGAGGAGGATGTCGACCTGGGACGCATCGTGCTGGAGGTGACGTCCATCGCCCTCGACGAAGTCGAGGTGGCCGCGGACCGCGCTCCCGTATCCTACGAGATCGACAAGAAAGTCATCAGCGTCGACGGACAGCTCACCGCGACGTCCGGAACCGCGGTCGACGTGCTGCAGAACGTGCCGTCGGTCACCGTCGATCTCGACGGCGGCGTGCGCCTGCGTGGCAGCGGAAGTTTCACCCTCCTCATCGACGGACGTCCCTCGGCGCTGGACGCCTCGGACGCGCTGGAGCAGATTCCCGCGAGTGCCATAGAAAACATCGAAATCATTACGAATCCCTCCGCCCGCTGGGATCCGGAGGGCGTCTCTGGCATCATCAACATCGTCATGAAAAAGGGTCGCAGACCGGGGACGACGGGCACGTTCAACCTGAACGCGGGCACGCAGGATCGCTACGGCGGCGACATGCTGCTCACGCAGCGAGGCGAAGGTTTTTCCGTCTATTTCGGCGGGGATTATGGCAAGCGCGGGTATCACCGGACGGAGACGGAACGCAGCACGTTCGCGACTTCCGACGGAGACATACTGATCAACTCCAGCGGTGATGGCATCTGGGCGCGCGAGGGGTACGACCTGCGTGGCGGCTTCGAACTGCCGTTTTCCATGTGGGACAATTTCGGCGCAGGCTTTCGATACGGTCACCGGGAGCACGGGGGCGGCACGACGCGCGATTATCTCGAACAGCGCGGCGACATGCCCGCGGAGTCTTACCTGAGTCGTAGTGACCGCAGCCGCGGCGGCAATTTCTTCGCAGGTGATGCCAATTACCAGCATCGCTTCGACGGGGAAAATCATGAACTGAGCGCGGAATTATCGTATCGCCACCGTGAGGGAGAAGAAACGACTACTGACGAGCTGCTGAACACCAGCGGGGAGATCACCAGCGGTCGACGCAGCACAGAGGATGGTCCGGGCGAGCGCCTGGAAGTGCGCGTGGATTACATGCGACCGATGGGCGAGGGCAGCTTCCTCGAGAGCGGCTACCAGAACCGGCTGAGTTCCTCGGAGGACAACACGACGCTGTCCGATTTCGACACGGCACTGCAGGAGTACGTGCTGCAGCCCGAATTCACACGCGGGACCACGTATGACCGGAACATCCATGCGCTGTACACGCTGTTTCGCGGTGAGGCAGGTGATTTCGGCTTCCAGGCCGGTCTGCGCGGCGAGTACACCGGGCGGCAGGTCGAGGTTTCGGATACCGCGGCGACCTTCGAAATCGACCGCTGGGATTACTTTCCCACGCTGCATACTTCGTACAGCATTTCTGCGACGCAGCAGATCATGGCCAGTTACACGAGGCGCATCGATCGTCCGCGCGGCTGGTTCCTCGAGCCCTTCCTGACCTGGATGGACGCGTACAACGTGCGCATCGGTAACCCCGACCTGCAGCCGGAGTACATCGACAGCTGGGAGGCGGGTTATCAGACGCATCTCGGCGACAATCTCATCTCCGTCGAAGGGTATCACCGTGTGACGAGCAACAAAATCGAGCGCGTGCGCAGCGTTTTTCGTGACAATGTCACACTGCAGCGCGTCGAAAACGTCGGTACCGAGACTGCGTCCGGAGCGGAACTGATGTTCAATTTCCGTGCCTTCGAACTCTGGGATATCTACCTGCTCGGCAATCTCTATGATTACCGCGTCGAGGGCGAGCTCTCCGGGCGCAGCTTCGCTGAGCAGCGCTTCACCTGGAACATGCGCTTCAACAACACCTTCCGTCTCTCGCCCACCACCATGGTGCAGCTGAACCTGCGATACAACAGCGCATCGGTCTCCGCCCAGGGTCGCACCGAGGGATACGCTGTTGCGGATTTCGCCGTGCGCCAGGAGTTTTTCGACCGGCTTTTCTCCGCGACACTCGATTTCAGCGACGTCTTCCACACCGCGGAACGGGAATCGAACATCTTCGGTCCGGACTTTACCACCTACAATTTCTCGCAGCGTGACGCCCCGGTCATCACGCTGACGCTGCGCTACAACCTCAATCCCGGCAAAAAGGAGAAGCAGGGTGAGCGTCGCGGCGGCGATGATTTCGACGAGGAGATGTAGGGCTCGGCATGCGCCTCGTTTTTGTCCGCCTGACGGCGGACGTATTTGCCCGCCTGCGGCGGACGTATTTGCCCGCTTGACGGCGGGCTTATTTTTTGGTCGGGCAGGGGGGTGGAGAGCGAGGGATTGTGAGCTGATGCGCAGGGCGCGCGTCCTGGAACCCGTGATGCTACTTCAACAACATCATCTTTTTCACAAGCACCGCTTCCTCGGTCTCAAGTCGATAGAAGTACATTCCCGACGGCAGTTTTTTCCCGTCGAAGACCGCGGAATGCCTGCCCGCCCGCCATGGCTGTGTTCCATCGGTCCCGGCCGATCTCCACACTTCCCGTCCCAGCGCATCGGTGACGGTGAGCGATGCTGTCATCGGGCGTGGAAGCGTTAGGTGTATCGTCGTGGTCGGATTGAACGGATTCGGGAAATTCTGCTCGAGGGAAAATCGCATCGGCACCGCATCCGTCCTCTCATCCGAAATGTCTGTGAGCAGGTTGGTGAACTGATCGAAGAAGGACAGGATGACGGCATTGGCGTCGATATCATGTGTCGTATTGCCCGCGGGAACTCCGATCGGTCCGGCACCTGGCCAGGTGTGACCGCCCCCGAGGACTCGATAATACTCTATGATGCTGCTGTTCGCGCAATTGCTGTATGTGAATTTCATCACCGTGCAGCCATCGCCGGGATCGGTATCTGCGACCGTGACGGAATCTGCCCGGGTGCAGGAATTCTCTGTGATCCAGTGGTCGAGGGTCTGACGCACCGAGGGCCAATGGTCGTTTCCGCCTGGCGGCACGACAAAATCGCCTGTCCCGTGAATGTGAAGTACCGGTACGGGTCGAACGGGATTGCACTGTGCGGCAATACTGCCGGAAAGAACTGCTCCCACCGATGCGATGGCAGCGATGCGATGGCCGAGTTCACAGGCCAGTCGGTAGGCCATGAAGCCTCCGTTGGAGTAGCCGCATGCGTACACCCTGCTGTTGTCGATGCTGTAACGACCCCGCAGCGTGTCGATGAGGGCGTCGATAAAGCCGATGTCGTCATGGTCGGGTGTGCCGAAATACGGATTGTCGCCGATGCCGCTGTTCCAGTTCGGGGCTGCGTTGGGATAGGCGACGATGTACCCCGACGTGTCTGCAGTCAGATGAAGCTGCGTGTAATCCATACCCAGCTGGGCTGATCGGCCGTACGCATGCAGGTAGATCACCAGCGGATAGGTGGCGGATTCATCGTAGCTGCCGGGCAGGTGCACCATGTAATCTCTCGATACACCGCCGAAGGGGAAACTTCCTTCGAGTGGCTGCCCGTGGGTCGGGGGAGTCGGGATGAAGAAACACAGCAGGAGGAGAGCAGGGACCGTTTTCATTCTCATCTCTTTGCAGCAGGAATTGTTTTCGACGGAAGCATCCTAGCCGAAGGTATTATCCGGAAGTCGGATTGTCAATTCCGCCGACGACGTACCTCGGCATCACGATCTCCCTGTTGTGATGGAAAGAAAGAAAAAGGCAGAGCCGAACGACTCTGCCTTTTTTGTAGGTCGCCGCGGCGACCCTTCGCTGCGCTCCGGCGGGGGCTGGACTTGAACTCCGCCTGCGGCGGACCTTCGGATTGCCAGGGCAATCCTGCGGCACCTTCGGGTTATGAGCCCGACGAGCTACTCCGCCTGCGGCGGACTCCACCCCGCAATGTTCTTGCGGAGCCAATCTCGTCCTGCCCCGGATTTCAGCCAGCGTTCACGTTTCATGGCGTCCCTGCGCGTCTGATATGACTCCGCGTAGAGAAGTTTCCACTGGGTATCATGCTTGGTCGCATGATTTCGACCTTCATTGTGCTCGCGCAGGCGCCGCTGCAGATTCTCGGTTTGTCCGATATAGCGACGTCCCGTGCGACTACGCAGCACGTAAACATGAAATGGCATCACGATCTCCCTGTTGTGATGGAAAGAAAGAAAAAGGCAGAGCCGAACGACTCTGCCTTTTTTGTAGCGGGGGCTGGACTTGAACCAACAACCTTCGGGTTATGAGCCCGACGAGCTACCAATTGCTCCACCCCGCGGTGGATTTACAATATACGAAGAGCGGGGGCGTATTGCAAGCGAAACGCTGTGAATGCGTGGTATTTGAGGTTTGTGCTTCTGCAGGGGGCTGGGCAGATACTGCGGAAAATCGAAAAGGGCGCACGAGGCGCCCTTTTCGATGACAGATGGGATATGTTACTGCTTGTCGACGTAGGAGGCGTTGCGCGGTGCCTGCTCACGGGCCGGAAGGCCGAGCGCGGTGCGGATAAGGGTGATTTCTTCGCGCAGCTGACGGTTTTCCTCTTCGAGGGACTGCATGCGCTCGTCAGCGGAGGCCGCAAGTGCATGCTGCTGTGCTTTCATCTGTGCTTCCAGTTCGCTGATGCGGGCGTCCTGTGATCGGAAGATCTGCACCCATTCGTTGGTTTTGACACCGATGAGGACGTTGACCATGTCGGCGGTGCTGTTCGTCGAGCTCGCCAGCGCACGGCCCAGGATGCGGGGCAGATGTTCGAGAGTCAGGTCTTCCTTTTTCACACCGAAACCGAAGCCGTCATTGCGTCCGGAGGCCACGATGTAGTCGCCTGCATCCACATGTCCGTGAACCATGACGGGCACCTGGCCGATGAAGGCGACTTTCTCATAGTTCTGCTCTTCGTTCACCGGGGGAATGTTGCCGATGACCACGGGCGCCATGGAAATCGACATCACCTGGTCGGCGCCGTCGGTGGTGAGGCTGATCTTGCCGTCCTTGACACCGACGATCTGACCGAACATGAACCTGTCGGTCGGATCCGCCTTCGGCATCCACTCGGCGTAGTCCGCACCCTTGGAGCCGTAGGTCACGCCGCCGTCCTTGCATTTGGCCTCGAGTTCCATACGCGCGGCGAATGTCGCCAGCGAGGCGATGTCCATCTGCAGCAGGGAGTGCCAGTCATTCTCCAGGGCCTGGCAGACCAGCGGCTCGAATTTGTTGATAAGCTCAGAGACGTTGGGATTGAACCAGTTCGTAATGGGATTCCACGCGATCGGAGATTTTTTGACATCGAGAGTGGGCCAGGAGCCGCCGGTGACGCTGACGCTGAAGCTGCTGCTCACGCTGATCGAGGGCCATGAACCGGGATTGATGCCGATGAAGTTCGGGTCGAAGCTCAGTCCGGGCTGGAAGCCGAGGAGCTTCCAGTAGTCGATGGCTGGCTTGAGGTTGCTCCAGTACTGCTGGTTGGCCTGCAGTGGGACGTACTTGAAACCCTCGATGCGGCCGGTGATCTGGGCGGAATTCGCGGTGCCGCTGTAGAAGGTGACGAAGTTGTTCTGTTCGTCGGTCGCGCCGTTGCTGATCTTGATGCCGATGCCGTCTGCGTCGTTGCCGTTCGTGTTGCCGAACAGCGCGACGTGATTGAGGCCGTCCTGTGCCGTCGGATCGAAGGTGAGGTCGCCGGCCGCAGATACCTCGAACAGGCCGAAGGTGCTTTTGCCGCTCACGTCAAGCGCGCCGTCGATCATCGTGTTGCCCTTGATACGTGCGTTGCCGTCAATGGTGGCGTTGCCGCCGACGCCCAGGTCGTTGCCCACACCGAGATTATTGCCCACTCCGAGATTGTTGCCGATGCTGAGATTGTTGCCGATCGTCGCGTCGTTGTCCACGTCGAGATCGGTCGCAATGTGCACATCGCCGTTGACGTCGAGTTTGGCCGTGGGTGATGCCGTGCCGATGCCGACGTCGCCGGAGGCGGTTAGGCGCATGCGTTCCGTGTCATTGGTACGGAATACCAGGGCGGCGTTGTCCGTCGTTCCCACGAAATCCTGTGTGGGATCCGTGCCGCGGTTGCCGGAGCGATGCCATACCTGTGACGGGAGCCCGCTCGGCTTTGCATTGAAATCCGAAGGCGCAAGGCTGCCGGCATGGACGGCATACAGGGCGTAGGGAACGGAAAGAAGCTGTGAGCTTCCGAGAAGCGAATAGTCAGAACCACCGTTTTCATCCATTTCCACGCGCAGCCAGTAATGGTCACGGTACCACTCGATCGCGGAAAAGAGTCCCGTGGCCTGGCTGCCTTCACCCAGTCGAAGGGAGAATTGTCCGGACGCATCCGTCATGACGCGATGAATCTCGGAGTACACGGCTTCGCCGTCCGCGCTTCCGCGCTGCAGGCTGATGCGGAGGGACAGGGGACTGTTGCTCAGCAGGCTCCCGCTCGCATCACGAGCGACGCCCTGGTAATTCATGGCGGACGGCGCCTGGGCAAACGCTGTTCCGGATGCAAGCAAAAAGACGAGACAAAGGGTATATATCGATTTCATAGTGTATGCTCTCAGTTGCGTTACTTGATTTTCTTTATCTGGTACACCGCGGAAACCGCGCCGGCAGCGTCATGCACGCGCAGGAAGTAGCTTCCCGGCGGAAGCTGCCGCATGGAAAGCTCTCCGGCATTGTTCGTTTCCGTCATCTGGGCGTTGGTCAGAACCCTGCCCGCGAGGTCGAACAGCTGCAGCGTGACTCCGGGATGCGTGCCCTGTATCGCAACGGAAAGATCTGCGGAAACCGGATTCGGGAAGACGGAAACGCTCCACGATGCGGGCAGCGGGGCGATACGGGTGATTCTCAGGGGAACGGAAAGGAAGCCCTCGCGCAGGCCGACGTCGGGTGTCCGGTAATATCCCGCCGACAGGTCGCCGACGGTCCAGGACAGCGAAGCTCCGGATTGCTGCAGCAATCCTCCTGCCGGACTGACAATCCCGCGCGACGAGGGCGCAGTCTGCGCCTGGGCGGGGTAGGCAGCAACGAACATCAGCGCGATGGCGCCGATACCGCATGCAAACATTGTCAGGTATCCCTTCCGTGAAAACATGTATCTCACGGCAAGTCTCCTCTTACTGATATGGGGTGTTGTGTATAACGGGATAATATAGCGGCCCGGGGAATTAGTAGCAACTAAATCTAAATAAAGATTATGACCGTGCATGGAAGCGGTCGGCACACGCCGTTAATGTGGCGGCACATATACACAGCGGGTGGCCGCAGAAGCGACCACCCGCTGGTATGAGGTACTATTCCACGAGGTATTTACTTGAGGAGGAGCATCAGGCGCTCACGGACGAACTTGCGGCCGCTGTTGATGGCCTGTGCCTGTATGCGGTAGAAGTAGCTGCCCGCAGGCACCTGCAGTCCGTCGTCCGAGGTGGCATTCCATACCACGGCGTGGACGCCGGACGGGATTTCACCGTTCACCAGCGTCGCGACGGTCTGGCCCAGCGTGTTGATGATGCTCAGGCGAACACGGCTCGGCTCGGGAATGGAATATGTTATGGTGGTGGACGGGTTGAACGGGTTGGGGTAATTCTCGAACAGTGCGTACGCAGTCGCAATTGTTGATTCCATCGCTCCCTGGCCTACAGCCTTGGACACGATGGTGACGCTGCAGGAGGCTTCGCAGGACGAGTTGTTGGGATTCGTGGAGTTCCAGTTGGCGTCCCTGACCGTGAGTGTGATCGTGCCGCTGAAATGGCAGGGGACATCGAAACTCGGTGTCGGGATGTTGCCTGGCATCCACTGATAGCTGTAGGGCGGAGTGCCGCCTGTCACCACGGCAGAGACGGTGCGGAAGCCGTTGACGCACGCCGTCACCTTGCAGATAGCCGTCAGCGGCGCGGGCTCGGTGATGGTCACCGTAACTGTGT
>CAJXSA010000030.1 GCA_913060595.1 uncultured Ignavibacteria bacterium | reverse complement strand
CGAAGGAGGTGCAGGCATGAGCGACAAGGAAACCTACAAAGGCTACAAGGGCGCCGCGCTCGAAGCACTGAAGACCTACGGCATCCGTGTCTGGAGCGACGCGCGCATCAAAACCGATGAGGACGTGTTCGAGGGCATCGTGCTCCCGCGCTCCGAAACGGCGGACGGCGATCATGTCGTCATCAAGATGATCACCGGCTACAACGTCGGCATCCGCGCCGAACGCATTCGCAGCGCGGAGGAACTCGGCTACAAGGAAGCGCACTACAAGATTCCCGAAAAGGAATTTCCCTACGATCCGAAGAAATCGCGCGTCGTGCTGCTCGGCACCGGCGGCACCATCGCCAGCCGCCTCGATTACCGCACCGGCGCCGTGATTCCGGCCTTCACTCCGGGAGAACTCTACGGTTCGGTGCCTGAGCTGGCGGATATCTGCAATCTCGAGACGGAAAAGCTCTTCGGAGTGTTCTCCGAGAACATGGGACCGGAACAGTACAAAATCCTGGCCCAGCGCATCGGCGAGGAAATCGAAAAAGGCGTGCGCGGCATCGTCGTCGGTCACGGAACCGACACCATGCATCACACCGCCGCCGCGCTTTCCTTCATGGTGCAGAATTCCCCCGTGCCCATCGTCATGGTCGGTTCGCAGCGCTCGAGCGACCGTCCCTCCTCCGACGCCGCACTCAACCTGATTCACAGCGTCAAGACGGCGGCGGACTGCGACATCGCCGAGGTGATGGTCTGCATGTTCGGTCCCACCTCCGACGAGTACGGCCTGCTGCATCGCGGCACGCGCGTACGGAAAATGCACTCGAGCTATCGTTCCACCTTCCGCACGCTCTCCGACATCCCCCTCGCCATGGTCGACCGCGAGAAATTCTCCTATCTCCGCGACGACTACAATCCCCGCCGCCACGACCGCAACGTGGACGTGAAAGCGGTGTTCGAGGACAAAATCGGCATCCTTTACTACTATCCGAACATGCAGCCGGATATGATGGACATGATGGTCGAGCGCGGCTACAAGGGCATCATCATCGCCGGCACCGGCCTCGGACACGTGAACAAACCGCTGTATCCCGCGCTGCAGCGCGCAAAGGACGCCGGCGTGGCCGTGTACATGACCGTGCAGACCCTCTGGGGCTACGCCCAGATGTACGTCTACGAAACCGGACGCGAAATGATGGACCTCGGCGTCGTTCCCCTGCAGAACATGCTGCCGGAAGTCGCCTACATCAAGCTCGGCTGGGCCCTCGGCCAGAGCGACGACCTCGACACGGTCCGCGACATCATGCTCACCCCCATCAACGGCGAAATCACCACCCGCGAACCGTACAACGGCTACCTCGTCTTCCAGGGCGGGATTCCCGAAGTGGATGAGTTCGTCAGCGAGATCCGCAGGTAGAACGCGGATATCGCGGATCGTGCGGATCAATACGGATGAATGTGGAACGCGGATGAAACGGATCTGACCGATCAACACGGATGATAAATTAGGCGTCCCGCTTGCGCGGGACGCTTTCTTTATGTTCAGTGTGAGGTAAATGGCGTAATTCGTTGCAGCAAAACTGTTTACCAACTGCCCCCGCAGAGTTTTAATACACCGTAAAATTGTAACTCCGGGAGAACTCAAAAGTTAATGCACCCTAAATTAAAATTTTAGGGTGCAATAAAAGTCCTCCGTGTTCATCCGCACGATCCGTCAAATCCGTGTTCCCCATTCATCCGTCCGACCCGTGTTCCACATTCCCCGCGTGATGCGGAGCATCACCCTCGCGTTCGCCGCAGGCGAACCCACGCGCGCCGCGCCAGCGGCGCCCACGCGTCCCGCGATACCGGGCGGCTAATCGATAAGCTTTGATAGTAATTCGCGGGACAATTTCGTCGGATGCCCGGTCCACAGCACCACGCGGTCGGCGCTGAGCACGAAGGTGCGGGGAATGACGGAGACACCGAACACCTTGTGCGTCGTGCCCTGCTCGGTGTCGGCGGCGACGGCGGCGCGCATTTCCGTTTTCGCGGCGAATTTCTCCGCCGTCACGGCCCGTTCCTGCGTGATGGCGACGAACTGCACGCGATCACCGAATTCTTTCTGCAGATCGTTCAGATGCGGGATGGCGGCGATACAGGGTTTGCACCAGGTGGACCAGAATTCCAGCAGCACCGGACGCCCGTGGAACGCCTCCCCGCTCTCCGGCGCGTTCTGCACCCACGCGCCCACGTAGATGCCCTTCACGGTGTCTCCCACAGCTGGCATCGATCGCTGCGCCTCCACAGGAGCGGTGGATATGAAAAAAAGGAATAATGGAAAAATGGAAACATGCTTCCACGCGGTCATCTTTCCATTTTTCCATCTTTCCATCATTCGCATCCTACCTGCAATTTGCAATTTGTAATCTGCAATCATTCCCTAGTCAGTCGCTTGTATTTGATGCGATGCGGCTGATCGGCGTCGATGCCGAGGCGTTCCTTGCGGTTCTGTTCGTAGAGCTTGTAGTTGCCGTCGAACCAGACGACCTGGCTGTCGCCTTCGAAGGCGAGGATGTGCGTGGCGATGCGGTCGAGGAACCAGCGGTCATGGGAGACGACCACGGCACAGCCCGCGAATTCCTGCAGGGCGATTTCCAGCGCGCGCAGGGTGTTGACGTCGAGATCGTTGGTGGGCTCATCGAGCAGCAGCACGTTGGCGCCCTCGCGGAGGGTTTTGGCCAGGTGCACGCGGTTGCGCTCACCGCCCGAAAGCATGTCGGTGTGTTTCTGCTGGTCGGAGCCGCTGAAGTTGAAGCGCGCGACGTATGTGCGCGAGTTCACCTCGCGGTCGCCCAGTTTCATGGTCTCCTCCCCGCCGGAAATCTCCTCCCAGATGGTCTTGCCCGGGTCGAGGGGACGTTTCTGGTCGACGTAACCGAGTTCCACGGTTTTCCCGAGATTTATCGAGCCGCTGTCGGGCTCTTCCTGTCCCGTGATGAGACGGAACAGCGTGGTTTTGCCCGCGCCGTTCGGTCCGATCACGCCCACGATGCCGCCGGGAGGCAGGGAGAAGGTGAGATTCTCGAACAGCAGCTTGTCGTCGTAGGCCTTGCTCAGTCCCATGGCTTCCACGACCACGTCGCCGAGACGCTGACCGGTGGGAATGAAAATTTCGATTTCCTCGCGTGCGCGCTCGTGCTCTTCGTCCAGCAGTTTTTCATACGCCGCGATGCGGGCCTTGCTCTTCGCATGGCGTCCCTTGGGATTCATGCGCACCCACTCCAGCTCCTCGGCCAGCGCGCGCTGCCGCTTGCTTTCGTGTTTTTCCTCCACTGCGAGACGCGCCTGCTTCTGCTCGAGCCACGCCGAATAATTGCCCTTGAAGGGAATGCCCTCGCCGCGGTCGAGTTCGAGTATCCAGCCGGCCACATTGTCGAGGAAATAGCGGTCATGCGTCACGGCGATGACCGTGCCCTCGTAGCGCGCGAGATGCTGCTCGAGCCAGGCGACGGATTCCGCGTCCAGGTGGTTGGTGGGCTCGTCGAGCAGCAGCACGTCGGGCTTCATCAGCAGCAGGCGGCACAGCGCCACGCGCCGCAGTTCGCCCCCGGAGAGCACGCTGATCGGCGTCTCGGGAGGGGGACAGCGCAGGGCGTCCATGGCCATTTCCAGCTTGCTGTCCATATCCCATGCGTCGAGCTGCTCGATGCGCTCCTGCAGCTTGCCCTGGCGGTCGAGCAGCGCGTCGAAATCCGCGTCCGGCTCGGTGAACTGCGCGCTCACTTCCTCGTACTCGCGCAGCAGATCGACAGTCTCCTGCACGCCTTCCTCGACGATGTCGCGCACGGTGCTCTCCGGATCCAGCTGCGGCTCCTGCGGCAGCAGGCCGAAGCTGATGTCCTTGTTCGCCGTCACCTCGCCGAGAATGTCGTCGTCCAGCCCGGCGATAATGCGCAGCAAGGTCGATTTCCCCGCGCCGTTGAGCCCCAGCACGCCGATCTTGGCGCCGTAGAAAAACGACAGCGAAATGTCCTTGAGAACGGTCCGGTTGGGCTTGTGAATCTTGCTCACCCGCACCATGGAGAAAATAATCTTGTTGTCCATGAGCTATCTGACCTGCTTTATTCGGTACCTGTTTCGTTCAATGACAAATTGCAGATATCAGATTGCACAAATCTGCAATATGATATCTGTCATCTGAAATTATTCCCAGGGTATGCGCATGCCGAGGCGGCGGAGTTTTTCCTCGAGTTCCTCGCGCTCCATGTTGCGCGTGATCTTCTCCCCGCGGGGCGGAAGAATTTCCTCTTCGATGGCGATGTCTATCGCCTTCTCGTGCGCACCGGCGGCGACGGCGGCGATCACGCGGCTGTCGAGACTGGTCAGTTCCATGCCGTGGAACTGGTAGTCCATGAACGCCTCCCAGGCGACGGGACACCAGCGCTTGACGATTTCATTGCCGATGACCTCGGCGTACGCACGAATCTCGTACTGCGCGTGGCTTTCCATGCGAAGGTACAGGAAGTGGAGCAGGTTGTGCAGGTCGATTTTCCAGTACGCCTCCGTGTAGGTCGCGAGCGGGAGATCCTTGCGCGCCTGCTCACGGGCCACCCCGGCCTCGATGCGCTCAATGTAGACGCGGCGGGAAAGCTCGTGCAGTTCGGTCTCCTGCGCGGTGAAATGCGTGCCCAGTTCCTCTTCCGCCAGGCCTTCGCTTCCCTGCCTGTTGCTCGTCGCCTGCATGCGCCACTCCCCCGGCAGCGTGCGCTGCACGGCGTCGATGGCGATGGAGTAGCGCGTGGAGTACTCGTTGACGTTCGCCGTGCGGTGCCGGATCCACTGACGCCAGGCGTCCATCGGAACGCGCACATGCAGCTTGATCTCGCACATCTCCAGCGGCGTGGTGTGATGATGGCGAAGGAGATATCGGATCAGTCCGCGGTCCTGGCGCAGTTTCTTGGTTCCCTTCCCGTAGGAGACGCGGGCCGCCTGCACGATGGAATCATCGCTGCCCATGTAATCGACGACGCGGACAAAGCCGTCGTCGAGCACGTTGAAGGGTTCTCCGAGAATTTCATCGAGAGCGGGAACCTGCGGGCGTTCCAGGTGTTCAAATTCCTGCACGTGTCATCCTTTTCGTGATGGCGATCGGTTGAAGATTGAAAAATACATATTCCGCGGGCGGGAGAAAAACTGCCCTGCGGGAAATTTGGCGATGTCGCATCGCCGTACTACATTTCGTCATGTTTCACACAATCCGGATTCTCATGCGTTTCTTCATATTCTCTCTCTTCCTCTTTCTCGCCGCTTCCGTCGCATCCTATGCGCAGGTTGCGGGCGCCGTCTCTGAAGCCGGCGACGTCTATTCTGACTCGCAGGCCATCATGATCACCGAGGAATTCGAACTCTACGGCGAGCCCATGCCGGATGTGGAGGAGAAATTCCGTCTTGGTGCGGCCATCGGTCAGCTGCAGAACTACATGGGCGCTGAGATGCAGATCTCCGGCAAGGTCACGCGCATGTGCGGCGATGAGAGCTGCTACTTTATCATGCAGGACGCCGGCAGGGAAGCCAAAGTCATGCTCATCGATCCCGGCGCGCCGATGCCCAAGGACATCAGCGGACGCGAAGTCACCGTGCTCGGCCAGCTCGAAGCCACCGACGCCGAAGGCAACCCCCAGATGGAGTCCGGCGATGATGGACAGGCCCCGAAGCATTATCGCATTCTCACCCGTTCGGTGCGCGTCATGCGCTAAGCGCACAGGCACGCATGCCCCTTCCGGCACGCCGATCCGTGTTTCTGCAGCGTCCCGTTCCCATCGAGCGGGACGCTGTGCGTTTACGGCCGCCACTTCTTCCCCTTCCCCGCCCCCACACCTGTTTTCGTCTGCAGCAGGAAACGCCGACCTGTGCCGTGGCAGGATGTTCCTCGCCGCGATTTTTCGTACCTTTGCACAGACCACGAACGTCTGCTCCATGCCATCCACCCTGCACAACATTCTGCTCATCCGCCTCAGCTCCATCGGGGATGTCATCCTGACGACTCCGATGCTGCGCGTGCTCAGGGAACGCTACCCGGAGCTGCGCCTGCATTTCGCAGTCCGGCGTGAATTCAGCGATCTGCTACGTCGCAATCCGCATATCGATCGGCTCATCCCCGTCGACACGACACGGGGCAGTCACGGACTGCGCGCGCTCAACCTTCAGCTGACCGCCGAACACTACGACGCGGTATTCGATCTGCAGAACAATTTCCGCTCCCGCCTTCTGCGCAACGGACTCGCGCGCAGCACGCATGTGATCAACAAACGTCAGTGGCGACGTCTCCTGCTGCTGAAATCCGGGATCAACCTCTACGACGGCATCACTCCCGTGCCGCAGCGCTATATCGAAACCGCTCTGCGATACGACCTCGCCCCCGACGACAGGGGGCCGGAGCTGCACCTCGACGCAGATCTCCGCGGAACGGCGCGGCTGAAGCTGCGCGCGGCGGGATGGCAGGACGAGCGTCCGCTGGTCGGCATCTGTCCCGGCGCCCGCCATTTCACCAAGCGCTGGCCGGCCGAACGCTTCGCGGCACTGGCGCCGCTGCTGCTCGACCGCGGTTTCGACATCGCGGTCTTCGGGGCGGAGGACGAAATGGAAGCCGCAGAAATCCTGCAGTCCCTGCACCCCCACCGCGTGCACAACTGCTGCGGACGCCTCACGCTGATGGAGAACGCGGCGGCCATGGAGCATTGCAGCACGGTGTTCGCCAACGACAGCGGACTGATGCACATGGCAGCGGCCGTCGGTGTTCCCGTGATCGCCGTCTTCGGCAGCACGGTGCGCGAGTTCGGTTTCGCGCCCTACCAGGCGGCCTCCGCCATCGTCGAGACCGCAGGGCTCTCCTGTCGTCCGTGCACGCATATCGGCCGTGCGCGCTGTCCGAAAAAACACCTCGCCTGCCTCCGGCTCATCGGTGAAAACGATGTGCTGACCGCATGGGATGAGCTGATGTCCGGACGCGAGATGCGCGGAAAAAGCGGCGCGGAACACGACGGATAATCGGACACGTTTCGCCGCAGTTTTATCGCGACGGCGTTTTTGCTACATTGAATAATTCACTGCGACTGCTCAAAACAGCACAGACCCAGCAACATCAGTTACGGAGTTGTTTCCTATGAAAATCAGGAAAGAAGACGCCCTCGAGTATCACAGCCGGGGACGCAAGGGCAAGATTGAGGTCATAACAACAAAGCCCTGTGTAACGCAGCGTGATCTTTCCCTGGCCTATACGCCGGGCGTTGCCGAACCGTGCAGGGAAATCGAAAAGGATGAATCCAAAGTATTCGAGTACACCGCAAAGGGGAATCTCGTCGCCGTGATCTCCAACGGGACGGCGGTGCTCGGGCTCGGCGACATCGGGCCCATGGGCGGCAAGCCCGTTATGGAAGGAAAAGGCGTGCTGTTCAAAAGCTTCGCTGACATCGACGTGTTCGACATCGAACTCGACAGCAAGGACATCAAGGAAATCATTCGCACCTGTCAGGTGATGGAACCCACGTTCGGCGGCATCAACCTCGAGGACATCAAGGGACCGGACTGCTTCTACATCGAGGAAGAGCTCAAGAAGACCATGAACATCCCGGTCTTCCACGACGACCAGCACGGCACGGCCATCATCAGCGGCGCCGCCCTGCTCAATGCCGTCGAACTCGCCGGCAAGAAAATGGAAGACATCAAGGTGGTGTACAATGGCGCTGGCGCCTCGGGAATCGCCTGCGCGAAATTCCACATCAGCCTCGGTGTCCGTCAGGAAAATGTCATCATGTGCGACTCTACCGGCGTGATCTACAAGGGACGCACCGACCGCATGAATGAGTTCAAGGAGGACATGGCCAACGATACCGATGCGCGCACGCTGGAAGAGGCACTCAAGGGTGCGGACGTGTTCATCGGCCTCTCCAAGGGCGGCGTGGTCAACCAGGACATGGTGCGCTCGATGGCCAGCGATCCGATCATTTTCGCCATGGCCAATCCCGACCCCGAAATCACCTATGATGACGCCGTCGGTGCACGCGAGGACATCATCATGGCGACCGGTCGCTCGGATTACCCGAACCAGGTCAACAACGTGCTCGGCTTCCCCTTCATCTTCCGCGGCGCGCTCGATGTGTATGCCACCGCCATCAACGAGGAGATGAAGCAGGCCGCGGCGCACGCGCTCGCCAATCTCGCGCGCGAGGAGGTTCCCGACAGCGTCATGCGCGCATACGGCGTGAAGGAAATGACGTTCGGACGGGAGTACATCATCCCCAAGCCCTTCGACCCGCGCGTCCTCACCTGGGTCTCCCCCGCCGTCGCCAAGGCCGCGATGGATACCGGCGTCGCACGCAAGCCGATCGAGGATTTCGACGACTATCGCATGAAGCTCGACATCCGCATGGGTCGCACGCAGGAAGTCATCGCCCACATGTACAACAAGGCGGCGAGCGAGCCCAAGCGTATCGTGCTCGCGGAAGGCGAGGAACACCGCGTGATCAAGGCCGCACAGGTGGCGCTCGACGAAGGCATAGTCAGGCCGATTCTCCTGGGTGATGAAACCGAAATCAAACGCACGGCAGCGGAACACGGCATCGACCTCGAAGGAATCGAGATCGTGTCGCCGCAGACCTTCGGGAAATTCGACGACTACGTGCAGGAATTCTACCGCCTGCGTCAGCGGAAAGGACTCACGCAGTATTCCGCGCGCCGCATCATGCTGACCCGTCGCAACTACTTCGGCGCCATGATGGTGCACATGGGCGACGCAGACGGACTCATCTCCGGTTACACCTCGCACTACCCCGACACCATCCGTCCCGCGCTGGAAATCATCGGACATGACAAGCGCTACAAGAAGGTGTCCGGTCTCTATATGCTCTCGACGAAGAAGGAACCGTATTTCCTCGCGGACACGACGGTGAACATCGATCCCACGGCAGAGGACATCGCTGATATCACCCTGCAGGCTGCCGATCTTGCAATGAAGTTCGACGTTGTGCCGCGCGTGGCCCTGCTGTCCTACTCCAACTTCGGCAGCAACCGCGAAGCGTCGGCGATGAAGATGCGCGCCGCGCTCGACATCGTGCGCGAGCGCAGACCGAATCTCATGGTCGACGGCGAAATGCAGGCGGACACGGCCGTGGTGCCCGAGATCATCGACGAAACCTTCCCCTTCTCCACACTCAAGGGCGGCGCCAACGTGCTGATCTTCCCCGATCTGAACGCCGGCAACATCGCCTACAAGCTGCTCAGCCGCCTCGGCGGACTGCAGCCCATCGGTCCCATTCTGAACGGCATGTGCAAATCCGTGCACGTCCTTCAGCGCGGCGCCGAGGTGAAGGAAATCGTCGACATGATTGCCATCGCCGTCGTCGACGCCATCAGCCACAAGGACAAAATCTGCTGAAAGCGGAACACGGATGGAACGGATCGGACGGATAAACACGGATGCTTTTTTCGAACGCTTTATATAGCCCTACGGATTGATCCGCTGGATTCGTCGAATCAGACTGCACTAATGCAACAAACCCCTCCAGGAATTGGAGGGGTTTGTTGTATAAACAGGGATGGAACTGTGCGCTAAGCCTTACCAGTCGGTGCGCTGCTCGCCGAAAACATTGAGAATGCCGTTGACGTGCAGGGATTTGTCGATGAATCTGCGGTTCTCATCGATCACGCCGGTGTGGCAGCCGCTGCAGTTTTCGTTCTGAATGTGCGTGCCGCCGGGCAGCGGATTTCCTGCGCCCTGGCCGTGACAGCTGCCGCAGGCAGCCTGGTCGTCACCCTTCCACGCGACGGCAGCGTTGTTGCCGTTCGTGAAATTGCCGTGGCAATAGGTGTTCGCACAGGTGCCGGCCGCCGCGTCGTAGGCGGGCGTGCCTGTCGTTCCCATGGTCTGCGTGGACGCAAGGGCGTTCATCAGGCGTACCTCCGCCTTGCCCGGGGTCTCCATGTCGATATGCACGGGATCCTCGAAATTTGCGGGCAGGTCGTGGCAGTCGCTGCAGGCAATCGTCGTGGCACTGTACATGCCACCCTCGAGATGCGTGGCATGCGAGCTGTACCGCTGCGGATACGCTGCTTTCGTCTGTGAATCACCGTGGCAGACATAGCAGGCCTCGGGACCTCCGTCGGCCGCGACATGGCAGCCGCTGGCGTTGCAGCTCTGCCCGGTCACTCCGCCGGAATAATCCACGTTGTGGCAGTCCTGGCAGCCGGTGATGTCCCAGCCCAGGTTCATGCGGATGTCATGCGCATGGAAATTCTCGGAACCCATGAGGGCGTACCCCGCACCGTGCGCGCCGTAGACGCGCGGGAAGCCGGGCAGATCCTCTTCGTCCTTCAGTTCGCTGCTGCATGCGCCGAGCACGACGACAGCGGTCAATGCGAGAAGAAAAGCGTTGCGGTAGTGTTTCATCGGGCACCTCCTTGCATGACGCCTTCGTGGCAGCCGGCACAGACCGGATCACCGCCGTCGACGTTGTGACAGGTCACGCAGCCCTCGATGTCCATGCGGGCCAGTTTGCCGTGACGGTTCATCGCTGCACCGCCGCCGACAGTCGCGAAGCCGGCAAGCTGATGCGACTGCGGGACGACACGCATGCCGGTGGCATCGTACCCGTTCTGGTGACAGGGTGTGCAGAAGGATTCCGGTTCGTGACAGGTTTCACAGCGCGTGGATTTCGCCCGCGCGTCGAACCCATGCGTGTAGCGGTAGGTCAGCGAATGCACTTTCTGCAGGGTGAGCTGACGCGCATCGTCGATTTTTTCGCCACGCGGCGAGCCTTCGAGATAGAACTCGTCGGCCGCGACGCCGAGCGGAACGTCGTTGGTCGGCGTGTGACACTCCTGGCAGAAACTTTCAGAGTGACAGACGGCGCAGTCGCGATCCGCTTCGCCGTTCATCGACATCTTGCCGTGCTCCTGGATGAAATTCGGAACACGGTGGCTCTGCGGATGCAGACCGGCCAGCGTCGTGTGACAGGCCTCGCACTGGTTGGTGGCGGAGATTATTTTCGGTGCGTCCGCCGCACTGCGAACGATGGGTGCGGTCGCATCGGCGTTGTTGTGACAGCGGTAGCACACATCCATCGCCGGAATGCCGGATTCCTCATCGGCAAGAATGGCGCCGTGACAGCTTTCGCAGTTGAGGTCCAGCGTCTCGCCGTGCATCTTGTGCGAGAAATACAGTTTCCGGTCACGCACCGGCAAGGGATACACGGAGAGATCCGCGTCGTCGTCCAGCGACCAGTACCCGCGCACGTCGCTTTCGTCGTGGCAGTCAGAGCAGACGGACGGTGCGGGCATGAGATTGTCCGTCGCGTTTTCACTCTCCAGCGCGGCGTGGCAGGCGTCACAGTCGGCCATCTCGGCGTGCATCGTATGGGAGAACAGCACGTCGCCGCCGGCCTGTGCCCCGCGGGGAGCGGTCATGAGAAACACCATTCCGACGAAGGCGGAAAGGACAAGGGCGGAGAAAATGAAGTATTTTTTCATGCCGGCCTCCTATCGTCCCAGTCCGAATGGATTGGAAAACCAGTAGTTCACGCGTGCGAACGCCCGCATGTCCTTCTGGTATATTTTGTTGGTCATATACTGTCCCTGGATGTCGATGGACACGGTTTTCACAGGACGCACGGTCACGCCGCCGACACCGACCCAGGTTGATGCCTTGTCGAGATCGTCGGCAAGCGCATAGCTGCTGTAAACGGCGCCCACGTGCGGAATGAGCATGCCCTTGAACAGCGGGTACGTGAAATGCAGGTTGAAGCCGTCGAGGTCGCCGTCGTAGCTCACGTCCTTTGTGTACATGATGGACGCGTACTTGTTCGCTGCGCCGAGCGCCACGCGGAAAGCGCTTTCATCGTCGTACATCACCGTGGAGAAACGTCCCATGAGCGTCATGCGGGGATGGATTTCGTAATCGATGCCCAGCACGGCCTCCTGGTTGGCCTCGAACTCGAGCAGGCGGAAATACGAGTTGTACGCCAGCACGGGCTCACGGTGTGCGAAATTGACGGAGACTCCGAGGTTGTGCAGCAGCTGGTAGCTGGCGGCGACTTCCGCGCGGGAAGCCTGCTCGAAGTTGAAGTCATAGTCGAACCGGCCGTACAGCCAGAGCTTTCCGCTGCTGTGCGCCACGTTGATGCTGCCGTACTGGTTGGCGCGCGAGCCGTAGTCGATCAGCGTCTGCTCGAGCTCCATTTGTTCGTCGGGGCGCCAGGACATGAACGGCATGGTTTCGCGATGCCGGTTCATGTAGCTGAGACCGATCTTGGTGTTTTCGACGAGATACAGAAGCACCTGGCCGCCGAGCTGCCAGTTGTTTTCGACGTGGTCAAAGAAATAATACTCGATGTCCTGCCCCGGCCTGCTCAGACCGCCGGCATAGGCCGTCACCTCGACGCCGTCCGTCGGACGCACGTTGACCGTCGCACCGTCGATGGTGCCGTAACTGACACCGGCGAACAGCTGCTGCCGTCCCACCTTGACATCGGCGATGTCGGCGATGTTTTTGACGCGAAGATAGGCATTGAAAAGTCTGAAGCGGGGATCCCCCTCGACCTCATCGCCGAGATCGGTGGAACCCTGCATGTACGTATGGAAGGAAATGTCTTCGTTGCCGAAGTTCAGCTGGACATTCTCATACGCGCGCATATGCGATGTCGATTCGCCGTTGTTCAGCTGTCTCTCCCAGCCATACGCTGATGTCACGAATCGTCCGTTCAGCGTCTGTGCCTGCAGACCGGCCGTCAGAACGAAGGTGAGCAGAAGCAACCTGATCGCATGTTTCATAGGCGCTTTCCTCAGCTCAAAAAAATGAAATAAAGGCAACAGCACCGTACCTCTCCCCGTAGGGAGCTGCGCGGTGCTGCTACAATTGGTTACAACAATCGAATAGTGCTCGTCACGTCAGGAATCCGTCTTTCTGAGCGGTTCCGCGAATGCGGAGTTCCTGTCCCGTTATTACTTGGAGTGGTCGATTTCCTTCATGCGCTTGGCGAAATCGAACTTCTTGTAGGTCGGGCTCTTCTCGTTGTGACAGGTCACGCAGAGCGCTTCGGCGTCCTTGCCCGTCGGGGACTTGAGACCGAGCTTGGCGGCGCCTTCGACGTCCTTGGCATGCTTCGTTTTGTACTTGCTTGCCGGTCCGTGGCAGGCCTCGCAGCCCACGCCCTCTTCCTTCTTGAATTTCTTGCCGAACTTGGCGCCCTTCTCCAGCATGCCGGTAACATGACAGCTGAGACAGGCGTCGGTTTCTGCAGCTTTCGTGCTGTGCCCGGCTTCCTTCGCGATCTTGTCCGCTTCCGCTGTCTGCAGCGTCTTGAAGGCCTTCGCATGCGGTCCCTTCGACCAGGTTTTGTACGCGGTGCCGCCCATTTTCTTGTTGCTGTGGCAGGCCTTGCAGCTCTTCGAACCGATGTACTCGTTGCTTCCCTGGAAGGTGAACGCGGTGAGGGCCGTGAAGGCTACTGCGACTGCGATAAAGGTGACTGCGTTTTTCATAAACACCTCAAAATTTTGGGTTTGTGCGAGATCTATGCTTTTTGCCTGAAATCGCCACGAAACATGCTACGGGATTCTTACTCCCGGTATCGCCATCCTGTTCCTGCATATCCCGGAAAAGGATATTAATACTTGCTGGTATCAAATATACGCACACACATGCGATCTTCCAAATGCCGGATCAGCGAAGAAACAGGTTCACGGACTGCTGTGCGTACGAGACCAGCGGACCGAAGTAGAGGCCGAAAACGATGTTTGGCACAATAAACAAAATGGTGATCACAATCACAAGGGGACTGAAGGTAATCGGAGACTCATCTCCGTCAATCGGCTCGCGAAGGTACATGTTGCGGAATACACGGGCGTAATAGTAAAGCGAAATTGCGCTGTTGATGACGCCGATGATTGCAAGCCAGATGAAATTCGCTTCGATGACGGCGGAAAACAGCATCCACTTCCCGATGAAGCCGGCCATGGGCGGCAGTCCGGTGAGCGACACGAGGAAAATCGAGAGCCCCACACCGATGACAGGCGCCCGTTTGCCCAGGCCACGGTAGTCGTCGATATGCTCGCTGCCGATGCGGTCGGCGATGGACATGACCACGTAAAAGGCGCCGAGATTCATGAAGAAATACACGAGGAAATACATCAGCATTGCCGCCAGTCCGAGATCGCTCATGACGACGAGTCCCATCAGCAGGTAGCCCGCATGCGCGATGCTCGAGTAGGCCAGCATGCGCTTGAGATTGTCCTGCCAGATCGCCACCAGGTTTCCGAGCGTCATCGTCAGCACGGACAGCAGGGCCAGGAGGAGGTTCCAGTCGAAATGCGGCAGGCTGGACCATTTCCCGAGATCGATCACGGCGTCAAAGAACGTGACGTAAAAGAAGCGCGTCATGATTGCGAAACCCGCGGCCTTGCTGGCCACCGCAAGGTACGCGGTCACCGAAATAGGGGCGCCCTCGTACACGTCCGGCGTCCAGAAATGAAACGGCACGGCGGAGATCTTGTACCCGAAACCGGCGAGAATCATGACCACGGAGAGCAGCAGCACCGCCATGGTCCACTGCGTGGTGATGACGGTTCCACTGGCGAACGCTGCCTGAAGACTGTAAATGTCCAGCGTTCCCGTCATGCCGTACAGCAGGGATATGCCGTAGAGCATGACGCCGGAGGCCGCGCCGCCGAAGATCACGTACTTCAGTGCGGCTTCTCCCGATCGCTTGAGCTTCTTCGAGAAACCGGCGAGAATGTAGGACGTGAGACTCACCAGTTCGATGGCCAGGTACACCATCAGCAGATGTGACGCGCCCGTCATGAGCAGCATGCCGAAGGTCAGCGCAGCGATGAAACAGTAGAACTCTCCGACCGTGTCCTGCTTGCGGATTTCCGATGACTGCATGGAAAACACGACCACGAGGATGCCGGCGGCGAGTATCAAGTACTTGAAGAACATCGCGAACGGATCGACGGTGATCATGGTACCGAACAGAAGACGCGGGGCGGTGTCCTGGAACGGCAGCTGCAGAATGGTGATGACGAGACCGAGCAGCACCACCATGCCGGTGACCATGCCCGTGCTGGTCTTCCCCTTCCTTCCGGTCACGAACTCCACGATCATCGAGATCACGAATGCCAGCGAGAGCGTGATTTCCGGCCAGAAGGACGGGATGCTATCAAAAATGATTTCAATCATGCGAGATGCACTCTTGCGTTAATCTTCATGAAAGTGATTAGAAGCCGCTCATCAGTACCTGACCCGCGCTTCCGTTCACGAGATCGACCAGGTGTCCGAGAGAAGTGGACATCCAGTTCAGCGCCGGCGACGGGTACACGCCGAGCGCGATGATGATAAAAGCCAGGGGCACGAGCGTGAACAGCTCGCGTCCGTTGACGTCATTGAGCACGGGCTCCCATTTCTCGGGCAGCGTGCCCATGAACACGCGCTGGAAGGTCCAGAGCATGTAGCCCGCACCCAGCACGATGCCGAGCGTGGAGAGAATGGTCCAGAGCTTGCTGGTCTGGAAGGCGCCGAGGAAGACGAAAGCCTCGCTGACAAAACCGCTCATCGAAGGCAGTCCGATCGCCGCGAAAAACGCGATAACCGTCAGGAAGGAATACACCGGCATTTTGTTGTACACGCCGCCGAACTCGTTGAGGCCGCGCGTGTGTGCCCTGTCGTAGAGCACTCCCACGAGGAGGAAGAGCATGGCCGTGATGGTTCCGTGATTGAACATCTGGAACACCGCTCCCGTCATGCCCTGCACGTTGAGCGCGGCCATGCCGAGGAGGACATACCCCATATGTGAGACGGAGGAATAGGCGATGAGTTTTTTGAAATCCGTCTGCGCCATGGCGCAGAGTGCACCGTAGACGATGTTCACGAATCCGAGCACCATCATCGGCATCTGGAAATACAGCGTCATTTCCGGGAAGATCGGGAAGCTGATGCGCAGCAGTCCGTAGGTTCCCATTTTCAGCAGCACCCCGGCCAGGATGACCGAAATGGCGGTCGGCGCCTCGACATGCGCGCCGGGCAGCCCGGGGTGGAAGGGGAAAATCGGG
>CAJXSA010000029.1 GCA_913060595.1 uncultured Ignavibacteria bacterium | reverse complement strand
GTGCCGTACACCATCGCAGTGGTCGTGCCCGCACGGGCCAGCGCGGCGTAGAAGCGCCGGGCGACGTCGCGGGCGACGGCGTCGTCGGCGAAACGCATTTCCTCGGGATAGATGAAGCGGTCGAGCCATTCGAGCAGTGTCGCGCCGAATTTGCCGCGGCAGTCGAACTGCGGGAGATGCACATGCGCGTCGATGAGTCCCGGCAGAAGGACGTCCTCGATGCGCGTGGCCGGAAGGGCATGCAGCGACTCCGGCAGATCGGCCTCGTCACCGCAGAAGAGAATGTCTCCGCGCTCGTCGACCGCGACGGCACCCTGGGGATGCCAGGCGACGCGGTCCGCCGCGAGCGGCGTGAGCACCGGGGCGTGTATGCGGAAGGGAGCATTCATGTCACAGACCGAACACCTGTATGGCGAGTCCGCTGAAGGCGATGATGCCGCCCGCAATCGCATGCGTATAGCGCTCCATGGTCTTGAGCGGCACGCGCGCGAGTCCGGAGGACAGCAGCCACACCATGCCCATCATGGTGGCGATGGTAACGACGCCGAATACCGAGGAAACCAGGAAGACGCCGAAGCCGCTCTGCTGTGCGGCGGGATACATGAGTATGGGGATGAGGGGTTCACAGGGACCGAGCACGAAAATCGTGAACAGCGCCCAGGTCGTCATGGTTTTGTGATGACTGCGACGGTGCGCGGCGCCGGAGAGCAGATGCGTGTGCTCGTGCCGGTGCACCGTACCGTCGTCGTGTTCGTGCTCATGCGCATGCATGCGACCGCGCATGGCGACTTTCAGTCCCCAGAGGCAGTAGAGCAAACCGAACACGATGAGCACCCAGGCGGCGAGTTCGCCGCGGAAGCCCTCGATGAACTCGAGCTTCTGCAGGGCGACGCCGAAGAGCACGCCTGCAAAGCCGAGGAGAACGGAACTGAGGACGTGGCCGATGCCGCAGAGAAAGGTGATCAGCATGGTCTTGCGCTGCGACCATTTCTGCGCCTGCGACATCATGATGAAGGGGAGGTAGTGGTCCGGACCGATCAGCGTGTGAATGAAACCGATGGAGGCGGCGGTGCCGGTCAGAAGCCAGATGCTTTCGTTCATCGCACGATGCGGATCAGCCGCTGATATGCATGTATGTGGAAAAGAAGTCTCATGTCAGTGCGTGCCGCTGTGGCCGAAACCGCCGGCGCCGCGCTGCGTGTCGTTGAGGGACGCCGTTTCGTCCCAGTGCACCTGCGTCACGGGAGCGACGACCATTTGCGCGATGCGTTCGCCTCGCTTGATCGTGTAGGGCTCGCGGCCGATGTTGGACATGATGACGCGGATCTCGCCGCGGTAATCGGCGTCGATGGTACCCGGACTGTTCGGGAGTATCAATCCGTGCTTGAGCGCGAGCCCGCTCCTGGGACGCACCTGCGCCTCGTATTCCGGCGGCAGCTCGATGGCGAGATTCGTGGGCACGGCAACGATGTCGCCGGGATGCAGTTCCACGGGCTGCTCGACCGCCGCGCGGAGATCCACTCCTGCCGACTGCGCCGTGGCGTATGCGGGCAGGGGAATGTCGTCGAAACCGGGCTGCACCCGGGTGATGCGTACGGAAATGCTCTGCGGCGTCATCGCGTCCTTTCTGTCATGACGTAGAAAAGGCCGGCACGCAGCCGGCCTTGAAAAATACGGAGAATCCGGGATTTCTGCCCGTCCCGGCCGTGGCGTCAGCGCAAGACCGCCAGCTTGGTTGTATACACCTTCCCGTCGGCCTGCATGCGGATGAAGTAACTGCCGCTGCGAAGGACGTCGTTGCCGGGATACCAGGCGGCCTCGTGCATTCCTGCGGCGTGCACGTAGTCGGTGATGACGGCAAGCTCGCGTCCGAGCATGTCATGCACGCTGATGCGCACATGCGAGGACTGCGGCACGCGGTAGCGCACGCGCGCGTTGTCGGTCACCGCAAGATCCAGCGGATTCGGATAGGCGCGCTGCAGCTCGAACTGCGTATGCGAAAGATCGCTCATGTGCACCTGCACGGGCGCGTAATCGTATATGGTCCCATCGAAATCCGTCTGCCGCAGTTTGTACCAGTATATCGGCGCGATTCCGGAGGCGATATCCTCCGGGGTATTGTGATCGACCCACGCGTACTCGTGCGGTTCTGTCGTCGTGCCGTTGCCGCGTACGAAGCCCCGGGACTGCCACGGCCCGGTTTTCGAGGGTGCGCGCTGGATTTCAAACTGGAAGTTGTTGGTTTCGGTTTCCGTGCGCCAGGCGAGATGGACGTTCCCACCCTGCACGCGTGCGTTGAAATTCGCCAGCTCGACAGGAATCCACTTGTCACAGCAGAGACGTGCCTCCATGACGAGGTCCGCGCTGAAGCCGAGGGCCGTTGCGGCGGGAACCGGTGTGGTGGGCGACGTGAACTTGAACGAATGCCCGTTGACCGTGTACTGGCTGGGCGTGGTGAAGCGTCGCTTGACCACGTGTCCGGTGTCACCGATGACCGTGTAGCCGACGTACAGGCTGGTGATGGGGTTGATGATGGGACGCACGTTGAAGGGCGGTACCAGCGGCGGATCGATTTCGAAGTACCCGACATTACGCCCGACGCGCGCGATGAAATACGTGCTGTAGTATTCAGTATATGGCGATGTGCCCTTGCGTACGAAAATGCGCACGGTGTCCTTGGACGTCACCGGCGCATTGGTCAGTTCGAAATCGAGCTTCACCGTCCACACCGTGCAGACGCTGGCCTGTGACACCGTCGGCGGCGCGGGAATGAACATCGCCCACTCGGATCTCGTTGGCTGCGTTTCCGACAGCCAGTAGCTGGTGGCCGAGAAGTCATTCTGATAGTACAGGAAATACGGACAGATGAAAGGCAGCGGCGCGGCGGCCTTTGCGAAGCTCTCCGACGCGAGATGTGTGAAAGGGGAAAGCTCCGGTAATCGTGATACTCCCTCACGGAATGCGGCATCGGTATTTCCGCTCGTTGTCCCCTGGGCCAGCGATACTGCGGGGAGCAGCAGCATCAGGGCCGCAATGATTCTGAACGTCATGCGTTACTCAACCTCCGTACGATATGACTGGTCCGGCAGTGAGCCTGCCTGCCGGGAATGGGCTGTTCTGCGTGCAATACAGTCAAAATAGAAAATGCCTTCCGCCATGTCAACGCTGAAGCGGAGTACCCGATTTTTACCCTGCATGGACGGATTCAGCAGATCCGTGGCAGCATTTCGCCACTGAGCACGTTGACGATGCGCGTGCCGCCGATGCCCGTGCGCATGCGCACAATGCCGGGTCTGTCCTCGACCACACGTCCGATGCGGCAGGCTCCGGCGCCTTCAGGGCGCCCGCGCATGGCCTCGAGCACACCGTCTGCCTGCGCTTCGGGCACAATGGCGATGAGCTTGCCTTCGTTCGCCAGGTACAGCGGGTCGAGTCCAAGAAGGTCGCAGGCGCCGGTGACTTCGGGACTGATCGGGAGAGCCTCTTCATCGATTTCGATACCGACACGGGACTGTCCGGCAATCTCGTTGAGCGTGGTGGCAATGCCGCCGCGCGTGGGATCACGCATGACATGTATGCTGTGTGTCACAGAGAACATGCTCTTGACCAGCTGATGCAGCGGCTGTGTGTCGCTGACGACGGGCGTGCTGAACTGCACTCCCCGCCGCTCTGACATCACCGCCACGCCGTGGTCGCCGATGCTGCCGGAAATGAGCACCGCGTCTCCCGGCCGCGCGTTCTTCCCGTCGATGTCGATGCCGCCGGGGACGATGCCAATCCCCGAAGTATTGATGAAAATCTTGTCGCAGCTGCCGCGCTCCACCACCTTCGTGTCCCCTGTCACGATGGGCACCCCGGCCTCTTCCGAGGCGTTTTTCATGCGGCCCACGATGTCTTCGAGCAGCGCCATGTCGAGGCCTTCTTCCAGTATCATGCCGACCGAGAGTCCGAGGGGGCGCGCGCCGCCCACGGCGAGGTCGTTGATGGTGCCGTGCACGGCCAGTTCGCCGATGCTGCCGCCGGGGAAAATCACAGGCTGCACGACGTAGGAATCCGTCGTGAACGCGATGCGCCCGCCTGGATTGTCGATCAGTGCCTGGTCGTTGGCCTGGCGGAGAAATGGATTGTCGAAGGCGGGCAGAAACAGTTCCTGTATCAGGTCGTGCATCATGCTGCCGCCGCTGCCGTGTGCGAGGAGTATCTGTGAATGCTTCATGGGATGCGGAATGTGTGTGTTACGCCATCTGGCGCTGATAATGATAATAGGCCGCGCAGCTGCCCTCGCTGGACACCATGCAGGGACCGAGCGGTGATTCGGGGGTGCAGGCGGTGCCGAACACCGAACATTCGGGGGGAGTGAGGACGCCGCGCAGCACCTCCCCGCAGCGGCAGGCCGGATGCTCGGTGCTGTCCTCGACCGTGACGTCGAAACGCAGGTCCGCGTTGAAGTCAGAGAATTCCTCGCGGAGCACCAGTCCGCTTTCCGGAATGCTGCCGAACCCGCGCCAGCTCGCCTCGGCCAGCGAGAATACACGTTCGACCGCTCCCCAGGCCTTGCGATTGCCCTCGGGCCTGACCACGCGGCTGTAGCTGTTGACAAGCGCAGGACGCTTTTCCTCATGCATTTGCATGATGGCATCCGTGGCCGCAAGCAGATCCAGTGGCTCAAAACCGCTGATGGCCACGGGGATGTCGTACTCCTCGGGCAGGAAGCGCCACGCATCCGATCCGATAATGGAGGACACGTGTCCCGGACCGATGACGCCGTCCACCTTCACTTCACCCATTGCCAGCAGAGCCTTCGCGCCGGGAATGGTGAGCTTCATCACGGAGCAAATGGAGAAATTTCGCACGCCCTTCGCCTGTGCCTGCAGCACGGCAGCAGCTGCGGCGGGCGCGGTGGTCTCGAAACCGATTGCGAAGAAGACAACTTCCCTGTCGGGATGTGCCGCGGCGAGTTTCAGCGCGTCGAGCGTGGAATACACGATCTCGACCTGGTATCCCTGCGCGCGTACCTGCATGAGGCTTTCGCGGCTTCCCGGAACTTTCAGCATGTCACCGTACGTGGTGAGGATGACGCCCGGTGTTTTGGCCAGGGCCACGGCGCGGTCGAGGTCGCCGTTGGAAGTCACGCATACCGGGCAGCCGGGCCCGGAGAGCATGCGTACATGTTCCGGCATGACGGTGCGTATGCCGCTGCGAAATATGGCGACGGTGTGTCCACCGCAGAATTCCATGATGGAAATGTCACCTGTGCTGCGTCCGCGAATGCGCTCGATGATGGCCTGCGCGCGGGTGCTGTCGCGGAACTGGTGAAGCACGCTCATGCCAGTGGATCCTCACCTTCAGGCAGCTGCTCGTCGAGCATGGAGAGTTCTTCGAACATCGCCAGCGTGCGCGCGGCCTCCTCCTCGTCGATTTTCTCTATGGCATAGCCGACGTGAATGAGCACGAAGTCACCCGGGGCGGCATCGCCGTCGAGCACCATGAGACTGATTTCACGCTGCGTGCCGCTGATATCCACCAGCGCCATGTTGTCGTCACGCAGTTCGAGTACCTTGGCGGGAACAGCCAGACACATGTTTCAACCTTTCATTCTTTGCTGTGCGATCACCGCCTGTCCCAGCGCGACGCCTCCGTCGTTGGAGGGCACCTGCGCGTGCGTCAGCACGGTGAAATGACGTTCTGTAAGTGCGCGCCGCAGACCTTCGAGCAGCAGGGCATTCTGGAAAGAACCGCCGGAGAGGGCCACAGTACGCAGTCCGCTGTGCGCAGCAATGCGCTCGACCGCATCGACGCAGCCAGCCACCACGCTGAAGTGAAAACGTGCGGCGACGGTCGGGGCAGAAATCCCGACCGACAGATCCTTTACAATTTCCCGAATTGCGGGCAAAAAGGAAAGAACAATCGGACTGCCTTCCTCCTCCAACGCTTCTGTCCCATAGGGCCGTGCGCAATCAGAGATCGCCGCTGCAGCAGCGAATTCCAGGGCGATGGCAGCCTGCGCCTCGAAGTCGACGACGTCCTGCAGTCCGGCAAGGGATGCGACGGCGTCGAACAGTCGTCCGCAACTGGACGTGCGCGGCGCGTTCAGGTCGCCCGCCAGCGCGAAACGCGCGGCTTCGATTTCTTTTTCCGAACGGCGTGCGTACCAGGAGGGAAAGGCGGCCTGCGCCTCATCGCCCAGCGCTGCCTCGAGATATGCGAAGGCCATGCGCCATGGTTCCCGCACGGCGGCGTTGGCGCCGGGCATGCGCACGGGGAGGAAATGCCCCGCGCGGGTGAATCCTCTGGCGGAACCCGTGAGAAACTCCCCGCCCCAAATCGTGCCGTCATCACCGTAGCCCGTCCCGTCGAGAATCACACCGATGGCATCCTCGTCGGCGCGGCCGTGTTCGGCGAGGCAGGAGACAAGGTGTGCGTGATGATGCTGCACGGGAATGCGCGGCCGTCCGTCGAGACGCTGCTGGAGTGGACTCTCCAGCGAACCGCGGGCCCACTGCGTGCCCAGGTAGTCCGGGTGCAGGTCATGCGCCACTGCCACGGGCGTGATCGCGTAAATGTCCATCAGGTGTGCGACGCTTTCCTCGAAGAAGGCGAGGGTTTCGAAGTTCTCGAGATCGCCAATATGCTGCGTGAGGAAGGCTGCACGTCCCCGGGTGACGCAGGCGGTGTTTTTCTGCTCCGCACCGGCGGCGAGCACGGCGGGACCTTCCTCCGCGAGCAGGACGGGTCGCGGCACATAGCTGCGGGCGCGGCGCACGGGACGTGCCGTGCCGTCGATGACACGGAAGACGGAGTCGTCGCAGCGCTGCAGGATTTCGCGATCGTGATGCAGGAAGGCGTCGGCGATGTCCCCGAGCCGTTCGGCGGCCTCCCCGCGGCGGATGCATATGGGTTCCTCGCTGACATTGCCGCTGGTCATCACCAGCATGTCCGCCTCGCCGTCGAGCAGCAGGTGATGCAGCGGGGTGTAGGGCAGCATGACGCCGAGCGTGGGATTGTCAAGCGACACCGAGGGCGCGATGCCGTGTCCCTCGCGGAGACGCAGGATGACGATGGGACGCTGCGCGGATGCGAGCAGCGTTTCCTCCTCCGCATCGGTTTCGCAGATGCGGCGTGCGGCCTCGACGTCCCGTACCATCACCGCAAGCGGTTTCTTGTACCGGTGCTTGCGGATGCGCAGCAGGTGCACGGCCCGTTCGTCCCGGGCATCGACAGCGAGGTGATAGCCGCCGAGTCCCCGCAGCGCGAGAATGCGTCCCTCCGCAACTTCCTTCTGCGCCGCATGCAGCGCCGCGTCCTTTTCGAGTTCCACGTCACAGCCGTGCAGACGTGCGTTGCGCACGAAGCGCAGCTGGGGACCGCAGACGGGACAGGCGTTGGGCTGTGCGTGGAAACGGCGGTCGGCGGGATCGTGATATTCCCGCGCGCAGTCCTCGCACATCGGAAATTTCGTCATCGACGTACTGGGCCTGTCATAGGGGATGGACGCCGTGATGGTGTATCGCGGACCACAGTTCGTGCAGTTGGTGAACGGGTATCGATGCCGGCGATCCGCCGGATCGCGCATTTCCGTCAGACAATCTTCGCAGGTGGCCACATCCGCAGGAATCATGGCCGACTGCACGGCAGTAGATTCACTCGGAATGATCCGAAAATCGATCTCCTCCGATCGCAATTCCAGCTTTTCTTCCCGCAGCTCCGTGATCAGCACCAGCGGTGGCGCTTCCGATGACAGCCGCTGCACGAACTCCGCCGTCCGCACTCCCTGCAGTTCGATTTCCACACCGTCGCCGTCATTGAACACAGAACCCGTCAGTGCGCACTCCTGCGCCAGCCGGTAGACGTAGGGACGAAATCCCACCCCCTGCACAATGCCGGAAACCCTCAAACGTATGCGCGATATTTCAGACGGATGCGCCATTCTGTAAAAATACGCAAATGATGGACGACAAGTGGCAGATACGAAGGATGGAAAAAAGGAAAGATGGAAAGATGGAAATATGGCATCCGAGGTGCATGTTTCCATTTTTCCTTCTTATCATATTTCTCATATTTATCCCATGCGTTCATCTCTGCTGATCATACTGGCGTTTCTTGCGGCGGGTGGAAGCGCCGTTGCGCAGGATCTTCCGCCCATCGAGCTCCCGTATGCGTCGTACGCGCTGACGGCGGACGGGAACGTGCTGGCGTATTACGGTGAACAGAAGCGGGTGGAACTGCGCAGCACGGGCTCGGTTTCGCCCTGGGTGATACGATGCCTGCTGGCGACAGAGGACCGCGATTTCTACAATCACGACGGGGTGTCGATCAAAGGACTGGGCCGCGCAGTGCTGGAAACCATCACCGGCAACACGCAGGGAGGCAGCACGCTCACCATGCAGCTGGCACGCAACCTTTTTCTTTCACATGAACGCACCATTGCGCGCAAGCTGAAGGAAATCGACCTCGCACGGGAGCTGGAGAAAAAATTCAGCAAAGACGAGCTGCTGCTGCTGTATCTGAACACGGTGTATTTCGGCGGCGGCAGCTACGGTATCTGGACCGCGGCGCGGGAGTATTTCGACAAGGACCCGAAGGAACTCGACATGCTCGAAAGCGCGCTTCTGGTAGGACTGCTCAAGTCCCCCGAAGGATACAATCCCCTCCGACACCCGGAGAAGGCGCGCACACGGCGCAACGCGGTGCTGCACAACCTCGTGGAAGTCGAGCGCATCTCGGAGAGCGAGTATCAGCGCCTGCGTACAAAGGAGATCGGACTGAATCCACGCCCGCAGATGGCGGGACATTTCACCGAGTGGGTCAGGCGTGAAGCCATTCGTCTGCTGGAAGGAAAAAACGCGACGCTCGAGCAGGGACAGCTGCGGGTGCACACCACGCTCGACAGCCGCATGCAGCACGCAGCCGAAGAGGCCGTCGCCGCGCAGTGGGAAGAGCTCCCGGAGAACATGCGCGACGTGCAGGTGGGTGCGGTACTGCTCGATGCGCACGGCGGTGCGATACGGGCGCTGATCGGGGGAAATCCCTCATCCGAACCGCGCGGACTCAATCACGCCGTGCAGATCCATCGCCAACCCGGCTCCTCCTTCAAACCCTTCCTTTACGCCTCACTGCTCGAACAGGGGTACACGCTCGCAACACCGGTGCAGGATGCGCCCATCGTCGTCGACTCGGGGCTTGCCTGGGAATGGCGTCCGATGAACGATTCCGATACCGCCAGCTATGAGACTGTTCCGATGCGCTACGGCCTGCAGCGCTCGCTGAATCTCGTCGCCGCCCACGCCATGGTCGAACGCACTGATCCCGCGCGCGTCGCCGCCTTCGCGCAGCGCATGGGCATAGAAAGCGAACTGCGCCCTTTTCCTTCTCTCGCGCTCGGCACCTCCGAGGTGTCGCCGCTGGAGATGGCGGAAGGTTTTGCAACCTTCGCGTCGATGGGGCAGCGCGCCCGCCCGCATGCCATTCTGCGCATCGAGAACATGCACGGACGCGTACTCTACCGGGCGAGGCCCGACACGGCTTCGGTGCTTGACAGCGCCACCGCCTTCCTGATCACCGACGCGCTCACCGCGGTGGTGGACAGCGGGACAGCGACCTCGGTGCGCCGGTTCTACAGCGGTCCCACAGCCGGGAAAACCGGCACGACGCAGAATTCGACTGACGCATGGTTCGTGGGGTACACGCCTGCGTACTGCATGGCGGTGTGGGTGGGTTTCGACGACGCGGCGCGGAAGCTGCGCGGCACTTTCCGCTACGGCGGCACCATGGCCGCACCGATCTGGGCACGCACCATGGCGCGCGTCGCCCCGCTCGCGGAAGCGGACAGCGCGTTCGCGCAGCCGTCGACGGTGGAATATGTTCCGCTGTGCAGGAAGACGGGACTCGTGGCGACAGAGGACTGTCCCGACACCGCCATCTACCCTGTCAACCGACTGCTCATGCCGGCTGAATGCGACGAGCACGGAGGCGGGTGGCTGTTCGGCTGGTAACCGTCACTCCTTTCGTTCCAGCGCGCTCCGCGCGCCGAACCATCCCCCCAGAAAGCTCCCCGCACCGATCAGCACGTTTTGAAAGGGTTCGAACGTCGCATCCAGCAGTTCGAGTACGCCGTTGACGGCGAGCAGTCCCCCGATGGCGAACAGCACACCGAACAATATGCCGAACCCCCGCAGGGTGCCGGGGGTCGGTTTCAGTTTCATGATATTCTTGATGATCGTCATGATGACGGCGGCCGTGATCATGCAGACCGGGATCATGGCGATGGCGACGAGATAGGCGATCATGGGCAGGACTCCATATGCAGCGGCAGGGATACGGGACAATATCGTGCTTTACCGCCGGATGGAAAAATCCGTACCGCGAAGTTGGGTATCAGGGCTGCAGCAGCATGGCTCCGGGAACGACACCCGCATCGATGCTGCCGAACTTGCTGCCGGCCAGCGAATAGTACTCCACCGTTCCCGCCTGCACATAATCCACGGGATTGCTGACGTATATGCGCTGGTCTTCGGTGTCGACGCACAGCCCGTAGAAGAATCCGGGAATGAAATCCGCGGTCACGGTTTTGGACGCGAGGTGGATGCGCGTCACGCCACCGTTGAGCGTGTAGAGGTGACCGCTGTTGTCGCGCGCCAGGCGCGAGGGATGTCCGCCTATCTCGAGTGAATCAACCACCGCCCGCTGCTGCGTGTCGAGGATGAAGAGTCTGCCCGGTGTATCGTCCATGGGATCGTTGAAGTCGTTGTAGGCGCCGGTGCAGAGCACGGCGACAGCGTCGTCGTTCATGGGCAGTATCGTGGCGGGGTAGTCACCGACGGCCAGGGTGTGTACGACGGTGTTCGTCGCGAGATCGATGACAGACACGGTGTTGTCCGCCCCGAAACCGCTGTTGGCCACGTACAGGTGTCCCCGGCTGATTGCCATGCCGTCGGGATTGCTGCCAACGGGAATCTCCGCGGTGAAGCTGCCGGTGGCGGGGTCGAGCACGGAAACCGAGTTGCGGTACAGGTTGCTGACATAGCCGTTGCCGTCTGGTCCGAAAACGATGTGCCTGGGACTGGCGCCGTCCGGGCAGGCGATACTTGTAACTGCTTCGCGTGTGGTCATATCCATGACCTCGATGCGATGCGAGTTGTTGACCACGATCCACAGCTTGCCGTCATGCGCGGTCAGGCTGTTTCCCACGTCGCCCAGAGGACGTCCCGCGGCCGAGGAAAACACGTCGTGAAAGACCTGGCTGGAATCAGTCAAATACATGCTCAGCGAAGCGTTTGCGCGCTGAAAGGTGCCCTCGTTCAGTATGTACAGCGCGCGGGCCGTCTCGGGCACAGGCACGGGACTGCTGCCGTCATCGTCGGAGCAGGCGGACATGAGAGGGAGGAGTGCAGTGAATAGCAGAAAGGGAATCAGGCGTTTCATGAAAAGCTCTTACAGGATGGTTGTGGTGAAGGTTGCGCGCACATGGCGGCCGGGCATGGGATAGAAGGCCACGACTTCATAGGTGCTGTCGAGCGCGTTGCGCAATTCCAGCCGGAGGTCGCCGTGCAGGCCGGCGAGATCGCGACCGACCGTCACCGCGCAGTCGAGCACGGCATGCGCAGACAGCGCGGCGTCGTTGCTCTCTGTGTAGTACCTTTCACCGAGGACACGCAGCGTGGCGGAGGCGGAAAGACCGGGAGCGAGCGATGCACCGAGTACCGCCGCGCCGCTCCATCGCGGAACGTAGATCAGCTGCTTGCCCTCGGTGGCGTCGCCGGGAAAGGACGCGTTGATTTTGCGTGTATCCATCCACTGTGCGCTGAGGCGCAGCCGCAGGTGGTCGTGGAAAAAGCGCAGCATCGTGGCGACCTCGGCGCCGGTGGAGAGCACATGCTGCACATTGCGAGGCGTCCAGTAGAGTCCCTGGCCGGGCGTCCAGACGATTTTATCCGTGATGTCGTGGTGGAAAAACGTGAGTTCCGCAGACGCGAGCAGCGCAGGGGTGGAGAGAATCAGTCCCGCTTCCCAGGCGGTGGAGTATTCCGCGCGCAGGTCCGGATTCCCACCTTCCCGCCAGTACAGCTGGTTGAATGTCGGCGCGCTGAAGCCGCGTGACCAGCGCGCACGCAGTGCCAGCGCATCTGTCAGCCCGAAATGCAGTCCGACGGAAGGAGTCGCCTCGTCATAGTCACGTGCGACCTCGGTATCGCGAACGGTTTCATAGCGCAGGGAGGGAAAGATGCGCAGGGGACGTCCGGCAATGTCCAGCACTGCTTCTGCCGCACCGAACAGCGCCAGTCCCTGTCGGCGGGGCAGGGCGCGCACTTCGGCGCTTTCCATCTCGTCGAAGCTTCCTTCCACGCCCGCGATCAGGCGGTGCCGGTTTGTGAGGGACTGTTCCCAGCTCACCGATGCGCTGAGCCGCCGGTTGTCGTAGCGGCTGTCGAGAGCGGCGCCGGCGACGACAAGCCCCGGATCGCTGTACTGCTGCCGAGCGGAGCGTCCTCCGAGTGACGCGCGCAGGCGTCCGTTCGCTGATGCCGCCCAGTCCAGTTGGAGAGAAAGCAGCAGCGCCTCGTCGCGCTGTCGGGCGCGTCCCTGCGCGGTCGAGAACACCGCCCCGGGCGTGCCACTTTCATGATCATGCGCATCGACGTACAGCGAGAGCGAGGCGTCGGTCATCAGCAGGCTGCCTCCGGCGGTGACAGCACGCCGCAGCGAGCCCGCATTGCGTCGTGTGAGTGCGTCCCCGCCCCAGGAGGGAGTGAATTCGTAGTCGTTGTCGGCTTCTTCGTAACGGACCTCCGCGAAAGCGCGTCCCGCGGTCCCCTGCACACCGGCAGAGGCTGCCGCCTTCATCCAGCCGAAGCCGCCGTAACCGAGCTGCAGAGACGGCCGCACGGCATGCTGTCCGGTGACGATGTTGACGACGCCGCCGAGCGCGTTGCTTCCGTAGAGCGCCGCGAAACCGCCCCGGGCGATTTCAACGCGGTCCACCTGGCGAAGCGAGAGTTGTCCCATATCCACCAGGGCATTCTGCGCCCCGTTCAGACGGATGCCGTTGAGCAGCACGAGGGTGTATTCGGCACCGAGTCCCCGCAGCGAGGCCAGCTGCAGCGCCCCGCTGCCGCCATAGTCGCGCAGCGTTCCGCCCGGTGTCACGGCAATCAGGTCCGACACCGCGTGCACCGGAAGACGTTCGATGTCCCGTGCCGTGAACACTTCCGTCGCTGCCGGCGCATGTTCCAGCGCCGTCGGAAGCCGCGTCGCAGTGACGGTCACCTGTTCGCCGAAGGCGAAAAACAGGGTGTCGTCCTCTCCCAGGCGCATCTGCGCGTGAAGGGACGTTGCATCGAGCGCGCCGGCGGAAACGAGTATGAATAGAAAAACCCGCAGGGTCATGTGGTTATTCCGGGGCCTGCGGGGAAGTGCAAAACGAAAAAACCCCCTGTCGAGAGACAGCGGGGGCAAGGGAGCGATGGCGCGCACGTCATCAGGAACCTCACCCGCGAAGGCCTGTGTCTGGTCCATGGCAGGTCTCCTGACTCGCGGCGCGTTCTTCCCGGGGGAAGAACCGCCCGCACCCCTTCCCGGATCACTCCAGTGGTTACGGTGCGGACTCGACGTCGCTCACAGTTGCGGGGCAGCTGCCGATTCACACGGCATTCCCATATTCATCCCGTGAGGGAACCATGGACGGTTGTCAAAGAACTCGTTGCAACCTACGGGGAATCCGGGTGAGGTGCAAGTGGGGCATGAGACAGCCCGTTTGCCATTTGTCGTGCACGGTGCTACAATGAGACGAATAGATTTATGCTTGAGGGCCGGACAGAGCTGCAATTCGGTACCATGCAGTCCTTCCGCTGTCTCATCCTGCACCCGGTGCCATGGCTTCATTGCGAAAATTGGTCGCAATGTCGATCGTCGTGCCGTCCAGCAAAAACTGTGTAGAGGAGGAACCATCGGACGATGAAAGATTATCGCGAAGCTATCGCATTTCCCGTACTCGATGCGCGTCACATGGACAGACTGAAGAAGATGGGGGTGAGCTGCGAATTCAGTGACGGCGAACTGCTGTTCGCTGAAGGCGATCGTGGTTTCGACTTCTTCATAGTCGAAGAAGGCGAGGTCGAAATTCTGGAGCATTCCGCAGGCAGCGCATCGACGATCACGATACACGAGGCAGGGGAATTTACTGGCGACGTGGACATGCTGACAGGGCGCTCGTCGCTTGTTACCGCGCGCGCTCGCGGGACAACGCGGGTCACTCGCATGTCCGCAGACAACGTCAAGAAAATCGTCGCCGATGAACCCGAACTGGGAAACATCATTCTGCGCGGTTTCCTGACCCGGCGCGCACTGCTGCTCGATCAGGGATTCACGGGACTTCGCATCGTCGGCTCACGATACTCGCGTGATACGGTACGACTGACGCAATTCGTCGCACGCAATGGCATTCCGCACACATGGATCGATGTTGAAGATGACGCCGCGGCCGCTGAAATACTTGAGCAGCTCGGCGTATCGGTCGAAGAGATACCGGTGGTGATCACCGGAAGCGGCGAGGTGCTCAGGAGACCGACGATTGCTGCGCTTGCGGATACGATGGGACTGGCGACACCGACGCACAGATCGACAACAACCGATCTGCTCATTATCGGTGCCGGACCTGCCGGCCTGGCGGCGTCGGTCTATGGCGCATCGGAGGGACTTCAGACCGTCGTGCTCGAGGCCCACCATATCGGTGGACAGGCAGGCGGAAGTACGCGCATAGAGAACTACCTCGGCTTTCCGACCGGAATTTCCGGCGCCGACCTGACGGATAAGGCGCTGCTGCAGGCGCAGCGCTTCGGCGCTCAGATATCTGTTCCCATGCGCGCGGTCGGCCTCAGGGTTGAACCCGGACGGAAAGTCGTCCTGCTCGAAAACGGCAGCAGCATGGAGGCGCGCGCGCTCATCGTCGCCACCGGGGCCGACTACCGGCGGCCGGACATACCAGGACTCGAAGAACTTGAGGGCGTGGGCGTGTTTTACGCTGCGTCCGAAATGGAAGCGCGTATCTGCGCGGGCAGTCAGGCGGTGATCGTCGGCGGCGGCAACTCTGCCGGGCAGGCCGCAGTCTTTCTTGCATCTCGACTGAGCAAGGTGCTCATTGTCATACGCGGCGACGATCTTCACAAAAGCATGTCGAGCTATCTCGTGGACCGCATCGAGCAGACAGCGAACATCGAGCTCCGCACGCAGAGCAATGTGATTGGTCTTGGTGGCGAGAAGACGCTCGAGTCAGTAACGGTACGCCACCGCCGTTCCGGTGAAGAAACAACAGAACAGGCAGCGGGCCTGTTTCTGTTCATCGGTGCCGTGCCGCGCACCGAGTGGCTGTCCGGACAGGTGGAGACCGACGAACGAGGTTTCCTCCTGACAGGAAACCAGCTCTCGACTGGAAAGACCAGTCCACCGGAGGCGTTCCAGTCCCTCGGACGTTCGCCGCATCTGCTCGAAACGAGCGTGCCTGGCATCTTTGCCGTGGGAGATGTCCGCAGCCAATCGGTCAAACGCGTTGCGTCGGCCGTCGGTGAAGGCTCGATGGCGGTGAGCTTCGTGCATCAGTATCTGGCGCGCGGATAATCGTTCCGTTTTGAAGGAATCGGACATTTCCCCATGATGGAAAAACCTGAGGAGTTCAATACGCTACTGAAGGAGGCGCTATCGTCTCTGGAAGCACAGTAAGACGTGTGCAAGAGAAAGCGGCCGGTTGCATTCACACCTCTGAGGAATTGAACATGAACATCGCCATCACCGCCGCGAGCGGACACCTGGGATCTGAAATCATCAAGGCCACCGCTGCGCTGCATTCCGCGGGACAGGTTATCGGAATGGCGCGGACACCGGAGAAGGCGCAGCATCTCGACGTGGAAATCCGTCCGGGGGACTACAACGATCGCATCGCACTCGAGAAGTCCCTGCAGTCGGTGGATGCGGTTCTTCTCGTCTCAGGAATGGATACACCGGAAAATCGCATCGGACAGCATCGCAATGTCATCGAGGCAGCGAAGGGCGCCGGGGTGAAAAAGATTGTCTACACCAGCGTGCAGGGAGCGGAGGAAGGCACGGCCTTTTCTCCCATCATCCAGAGCAACCGGCAGACCGAACGCGACGTCCGCGAGAGTGGCCTGGACTGGGTCATCGGACGCAACGGCATCTACATCGAACCCGATGTCGAATACATCGAATCCTACAGGAAGATGGGCGGGATATTCAATTGCGCCGGTGACGGGAAATGCGGCTACACCACGCGGCCCGAGCTGGCGTATGCCTACGCACGCATGCTGACCGAGGACAGGCACAACGGACA
>CAJXSA010000028.1 GCA_913060595.1 uncultured Ignavibacteria bacterium | reverse complement strand
GGATGCCGCCGTCCTTGTTGCTGTCGGAATAGCCGATCATGATTTTCTGCTCGCTGTCGCGCATGGCGATGTGCTGCGCGTACGCGGGATTGCGGAACAGGGCGTCCATGACGGAAGGAGCGTTGCGCAGATCGTCGATGGTCTCGAACAGCGGAAGGATATCGATGCGCGACTGCTGGATTTCCCCGCGGCGCACGTCGATCAGTCCCACCTCGCGCGCGAGCAGCATGGCTTCGAGAACGTCGCTGGGGGCCGTGCTCATGCTGATGATGTAGTCCCCGCAGCTCGCCTCCCCGTATTTCTCTTTTCCTTCAAGAATAACGGCCATTTCCTCCAGCACGCGGAGCGTGTCGCCTCCCAGCTCGTGGCGCAGTCCGACGACGGGACGGCTGTTGAGCAGCTCCCGCGTCAGCAGCAGGCTGCGTTCCTCCTCGGGCATGCCTCCGTAGTCATCGCATACTTCTGCGCGATCGAGCAGAACAGCCACGGCGTCGCCGAGCATTTCAGAGTTCTGCCGGATATCGAGCGACGCGAGGTGAAAACCGAACGTGCGCACTTTGTAGAGAAGCGGCTCGATGTGCCTGCGGGCGACGATGTCCCCGCGATGCGCGCACAGGCTGTCATGCATGAGAACCAGGTCCGCTTCGAATTCCGAGGCGTCGGCATAGCCCGGCTCCCGGCCTTCGAGGGTGTTGCGCAGCCGGTGCCAGATCATGAAAGTCTTCACGCGGTAGATTTCCGACTGGTCGCGCAGGTCTTCTTCCTGCACCTGCCCCTTGAGTGCCTTTTTGTCCCGCTCGAAGGATGTGCGCAGCGCATCGTCGGCGTCGACGAGGCGGACGGAGCTGCTGAGCGTGTTGAAGAGGCGGTCTGCGTCTTCAATGTACAGCTGCAGGATTTCGCGGCGCTGCAGCGCGAAGGTCATGCGCGTGACGTCCACGGTGACGAAAGGATGGCCGTCTCGATCGCCCCCGATCCAGGATCCGAAGCGCAGCACTGTCGGCGCAGGCTCCGTGATCCCGAAAACATCGTGTGCGGCGCCGTTGAGCGTGTGGTAGAATCGCGGCAGCGCCCCGTAGAGAATATGACGGAAGAAGAACAGTCCGCGCCGCACTTCGTCGCGCACGGTCATTTTCTGCATGCGGATGGCGTTGGTCTGCCAGAGAATGGTCAGCTCGGTGCGGATGTCTTCGCGGATTTCATCCTGCTCCTCGGCGGTGAGAGCCGTCATGTCGCGGCGCAGGAGCAGTTCTCCGATATGCAGAATCTTGCGGAGCACTGTCTGCCGCGTGGCCTCGGTGGGATGCGCGGTGAACACAGGCAGCAGCTCGGCCGCGTCCAGCACCGCGCGCAGGTCGCCGGCCTGCAGGCCGTCGAGCGCCATCTGTTCGAGCGTGTCCCGCAGCGAGCCGGGCCGGGAGGAAGCCGACTCCGCGGCGTGAATGCGCTGTCGGCGTATGCGATGGATTTCATCCGCGGCATTGACCACGACGAAAAAGAACGTGAAGGCACGTATCAACTTGTAGGCGGTCCGGAGATCGAGGTTTTCGACGATGGCACGAATGCTGCGTTCTGTTTCCGGATTGGCGTGCGTGCGGTAGGACTTCGTGAGACGGCGCATCAGTTCGACGAGTTCGAAAAAGTCATTTCCTTCCTGTTCGACAAGCACCTCACCGAGCATCGCCCCCAGCTCACGAATGTCACGACGCAGCAGCGCCTCCTTGTCCCCGGGAAGGATATCCCTGTGCAATTCTTCCATGCGTTCCTCTTTGATCTGTGTTTCATCACAACAATTGGTTCCGTTCGGGTGTTCCATGCTGCAATTTCGTGCTCCCACGCACAAAAATGCGTGTTACCACCTATTGCATCTGCGGCGGCTTCGTCGTGTATTGCAGTACGTACACAGACAGAGCGGAGTACGATCCCATGCGATGCATGATTATCGAGGACAACGACGGAATGCGGGAGCTGCTCCGGCAGCTGCTCACCGATTTTTTCGACGACTGCACGGAAGCGCGCAGCGGTGAAGAAGGGCTGCGCATGTTCGCCGCGGCACCGGTCGACCTGGTGATAATGGACAACATTCTTCCGGGCATGGACGGCATCGAAACCGCGGAAGAGCTCCTGAAGATCAACAGCAGCGTGCACGTGATCATGGTGACGGACTTCGACGACATTCCTTTCCGCCAGGCGGCCATGCGTGCCGGAATACGCGGCTTCTACGGGAAATCCAACCTCATGCACCTGCGCTCCTACATCGCGTTTCTTCACGCCGCATCGAGCCAGACCGCAGCACAGGGAAGCGGCGTGTGAGGTGTACGCACAGGGACTGGATAGTGTTCATACAAAAACGTATTATTCGATACCATTCCATTCCATGCCATGCGGTGAGACGCGCCGGTGCCGAAACGCGAGTTTCCGCATGGAGAATCGTGCAATAACACAGGTATTGTCCAGGTGTCCGCATCCGTGCCTCATGCTGTGTCCATACTTCTCCTGGCGTTCCTGCTCTGCACGGGTACGGCTCGGCTCTATGCGCAGAGCCCGTCTCTCGAGCATTCCCGGCTGCAGCGCCAGCTTGACAGCGCAGGCAGCGCACTCGCACAGGGCGATGACGCGCAGGCCGCCGTCATCCTCGAGGGAACACTCAACCGTCTGAACGCGCTGCTGAAGCGTGACCGCATTCAGTCGCAGCACATCGACCGGCAGCAGCAGCAGATCTACGATTTGAGAAATCAGCTGCAAATCCTGCAAAGCCAGTACGAAGTGGCGGTGCATCAGCGTGATGTCAATGAAGGATGGAGCAAGAAGAACAAGGAAAAGCTCGAGGAAGAGAGAAAACTCAAGGCGCAGAATGCGCAGCTCGCGGATGAGCGGCTGGAACGCGAAGCGCTGATACGCTACGTGCTGATCGCAAGCGGCGTGGTCACGGTGCTGATCGGGTTCCTGATGTTTCGCCGGCTGCAGGACCGCCGGCGCGCGGTGGAGCTCAAGGCGCAGATCGCCGAGGCGCGCGCAGATGCGCTCGAAGCCCAGAAGCGACGCAGTGAGTACGAAGCCCGCAAACGCTTCACCCGTCAGCTGATCGACAACCAGGAACAGGAACGCAAACGCATCGCGGCGGACCTGCATGACGGACTCGGGCAGGATCTGCTCGTCATCAAGAACAGGATCACGCTCGCACGCCGGGAAATGGAGCGTGGCGGTGATTTCTCGCATGAATTCGACGAGATCACCACGGCCGTGACTTCGTCGCTGCAGGACATCCGCCGCATCTCCCGCAACCTGCGCCCGTTCCAGCTCGACCGGCTCGGACTGACTTCAACACTCGAATCCATGCTGAAAATGATACGCGACAGCACGGGTCTCAACATTTACTACCAGATAGACAATATCGACGGACTGTTCAGCAAGACACGTGAGATCGACATCTACCGCATCGTCCAGGAAAGTGTCAACAACGTGGTCAAGCACGCAGAGGCGAAAGAGGTTGAAATCAACTGCTCACGCCGGGGCGACCTGATCGAATGCAGAATCCGCGACAACGGGAAGGGCTTTCCGGCGGATGTGATCGAGGACCGGTCGCGCGATGGAGGGCCCGGTTTCGGTCTGCAGGGAATGCGCGAACGTGCGGTGTTTCTCGACGGCACCCTTGACGTCACTTCACGCGAGGGTGAAGGCACCACGGTCATTCTCACCATGCCGATCCCGGCGGAAACGCAGACTGCCAGCAAAGAGGAGAAGCAGCATGTCGGATAAAAACAGCATCAGCATCGTTATCGCAGACGACCACCCCCTGTTTCGCAAAGGACTGCGCGAGGTCATCGAGGCGGAGAAGCACCTGCGCATCATGGGGGAAGCGGGCGACGGGGAAGCGGCCGTGCAGCTGATCGGCGAGCACAAGCCGGAAGTCGCCGTTCTCGACATCGACATGCCGCGTCTGAACGGACTCGATGTCTGCGAGCGCGTGCTCACTCCTTCCAGCACGGTCGGTGTTATCATCCTGACAATGTACGACGACGAAGCGCTGTTTGAGCGTGCGATGCATCTCGGCGTCAAGGGCTATGTCCTCAAGGATTCCGCCGCGGACGATATCGTGCAGGGAATTGAAATGGTCGCACGGAAAGGCTATTTCATCAGTCCCTCGCTCACCGGCCACGTGATGCGCGACAGTCCCCTGCGCAGCAGCGGCGACGACCGCCTCGGACTGCTGCAGCTGACGCCCGCGGAACGCCGCATTCTCAACATGATCGCCACGGAGATGACGTCGGCGCAGATCGCCGACGAACTGCATATCAGTCCGCGCACGGTCGAGCATCACCGATCGAACATCATCGGCAAACTCGGACTTTCCGGCCAGTACGCCCTTGTGCGCTTTGCATTGCAGCACAAAGACAGTCTCTGAGAATTACGTTCGCGCGAGTTCCTCCCGCAGGTAGCGGCCCGTATGGCTCTCCTTCACACCGGCCACGTGTTCGGGCGTACCCTCCGCCACGATGTATCCTCCTTCGTCACCCCCTTCCGGACCGAGATCCACAATCCAGTCGGCCATTTTGATCACATCGAGGTTGTGCTCGATCACCACGACGGTATTTCCTTTTTCCACCAGCTGGCCGAGCACGTTGAGCAGCATGCGCACGTCCTCGAAATGCAGGCCTGTCGTCGGCTCGTCCAGGATGTACAGGGTGTTGCCGGTGCCGACCTTCGAGAGTTCCGTCGACAGTTTGACGCGCTGCGCTTCGCCGCCTGACAGCGTGGTCGCCTGCTGGCCGAGTCGAATGTACCCGAGTCCGACGTCATAGAGCGTCTGCAGTTTACGCTTGATGCGCGGAATTTCGCTGAAGAAATCCAGCGCCTCGGCCACGGACATCTCGAGCACATCGGCGATGGATTTCCCGTGGAAACGCACTTCGAGCGTTTCGCGGTTGTAACGTTTTCCCCGGCACACTTCGCAAAGCACGTATACGTCGGGAAGGAAGTTCATCTCGATTTTGCGCACACCGTCGCCCTTGCAGGCGTCACAGCGTCCCCCTTCCACGTTGAAGCTGAAGCGGCCTGCGTTGTAGCCGCGAATCTTCGCCTCCGGAAGATTTGTGTAGAGGTCGCGAATGAAGGTGAACAGTCCCGTATACGTGGCGGGATTCGATCGTGGCGTGCGTCCGATGGGTGTTTGATCGATATCGATGACTTTGTCAACATGCTCGAGTCCATCCACGCCGCGATGCGCGAGCGTCGCCATGGTCGAGCGATAGAAATGCCGCGAGAGAATCGGGTACAGCGTCTCGTTGATGAGACTTGATTTTCCCGAACCGCTGACACCCGTGACGCAGATGAACGTGCCGAGCGGCAGACGCAGGTCGAGATCCTTGAGGTTGTGTCCCCGCGCACCGCGCAGCCACAGCGCGTTTCCGTTTCCTTCGCGCCGGGTTTCCGGGATTGCGATGGACTGGGCTCCCCGGAGATAGTCGGCCGTCAGAGAACCGTTTCCGGAGAGCTGGCGAAGCAGCTCCTTTTCCGTGGCGCTGTTGCCGTTCTGCTTTTTCTTCCTGCCGTTTCCGTTTTTGCTGCCGTTTGTCTTGAGCAGGGTTTTCAGATTGCCCTCGGCTACGACTTCGCCCCCGTACTCACCCGCGGCGGGACCGAGGTCGATGACATGGTCGGCGCTTTCGATCATCTCGCGGTCGTGCTCGACGACGATGACGGAATTGCCGAGGTCGCGCAGTGACTTGAGACTTTCTATCAGACGCGTGTTGTCACGCTGATGCAGTCCTATGGAGGGCTCATCGAGAATGTAGAGCACGCCGACGAGCTGCGTGCCGATCTGCGTGGCGAGACGGATGCGCTGTGCTTCTCCGCCGGAAAGCGAGCGCGCAGAACGGTCGAGGGTGAGATAGTCGAGTCCGACATTTGAGAGAAATTCGAGACGCGAGGTGATTTCCTTGATGATCTGCGCACCGATTTCCTTCTGCCGGGACGTAAGCGTAATCCCGTGGAAATGCGCGACGGCGTCGCGCACCGACATGCCGGTGATCTGATGTATGCCGTGATCGTCGATGCGGACGGCGAGGCTTTCCGGGCGCAGGCGTCCGCCGCCACAGTCCGGACAGGGCCGGGCACTCATGAAGGATTCCGCCCATTCGCGGATGCCGTTCGACGAGGTATTCTCGTAATACTGTTTGAGGCTTTTGAGCACGCCGGCGACGCTGTGATTGTAATTCGACACGCGGCCGTCCGGATGCGTGTAAGCGATGCGGTATTTCTCCTTTCCGCTGCCGTGCAGCAGAGTCTGCATCGCCTCTTCGCTGATGTCGGAGAGCGGTGTGTCGAGGTCGAACTCGTAGCGCGCGGCGACGGCTTCGATCTGCGCCCACCACCAGGTGCGCCTCGGTTTGCCCAGGGGAACGAGTCCTTCCTCGTTGAGCGTCTTGGCGGGATCGGGAAGAATGAGATCGAGATCGAATTCGCGTGTCTCGCCCAGTCCGTCGCAGGTCGCGCAGGCGCCGTACGGAGAGTTGAAGGAAAACGAATTCGGTGCAGGTTCTTCATAGCTGCTGCCGCAAACCGGGCAGGAATTTTTCTTGCTCATCAGCATGTCTTCGCCGTTCATGTCGACGATGACGACGCCGTCCCCGAATTTCAGTGCGATTTCCAGCGAGTCGCTCAGGCGCGCGCGGGCGTCGGGATTGACCACGAGGCGATCGACCACGATCTCGATGTTGTGGATTTTGTAGCGGTCCACTTTCATCCCGTCCTCGATCTCCCGTATCTCCCCGTCGACGCGCACCTTGGTGAAACCGTCCTTGCTGATTTCCTCGAAGAGCTCACGGTAATGTCCCTTGCGTCCGCGGATAACCGGCGCGAGGATGATCAGGCGCGTTCCTTTCTCATGGCCGAGAATGCGGTCGACCATCTGGTCGAGACTCTGCCGCTGCACGGGGGAGCCATCCTTGTGGCAGTGCTGCACTCCGGCGCGGGCGTAGAGCAGGCGCAGGTAGTCGTAGATTTCCGTGACCGTGCCGACCGTGGAGCGCGGATTGCGGCTGACGGTTTTCTGTTCGATGGAGATGGCGGGACTCAGTCCGTCGATATTATCGACGTCCGGCCGTTCCATCGAACCGAGGAACTGGCGGGCGTAGGCAGACAGGCATTCCACGTAGCGGCGCTGTCCTTCGGCGTAGATGGTATCGAAGGCCAGGCTCGACTTGCCCGAGCCGGAAAGACCGGTGATCACGACGAGCTTGTTGCGCGGAATGTCGACGTCGACATTCTTGAGATTGTGTTCCCGCGCGCCGCGGACAGTGATGAATTCGTGCTGCATATATGTCAGGGTGGAAGAAACCGTACTGCGTACTTCAATCTTCTAAAATGAGAAAACAATCGTATTGCACAAAACGCAAAACGGGCACCCCATGGTGCCCGTTTCACGAAGATCGTGCTGCGCGTTTCTACCGTGCGATGAGGAGGACGCGATTGTGCACGCGTCCGTTTTCCTGCATGCGGAGGATGTACGATCCCGGGGCCAGCGCGTCGAGATCGACCATGCGTGTCTGCACTGTCGCCGTGTGCGCAGCATCACCGCTGAGATCACGCAGATGGCGTCCCGCGAGGTCGTAGAGACCCAGCCGCGTGGCGCCTTCTGCGCTGCTGCGGTAACTGACCGTCACCCGGTCACGTGCGGGCTGGGGATACAGGGCGGTAAATCCGTTGACGGCCGCGGGACCGGCAAGCAGTTCCACCACGGCGTGCATTTCCTCGCTGCCGTCGCGATCGAGCTGACGGAGGCGATAGCGCACGGTTCCGTGAATGTCACGAATGTCCTCGCTCCACGCGTAGCTGCGCGGCGTGTGCACGGTGCCTGCGCCGGGGACGAAGTCCCGCGCTTCCCAGTCGGCGCCGTTGACAGAGCGCTGCACCTCGAAGCCGTAGTTGTTCAGTTCTGTCGATGTGCTCCAGCGCAGTTCGGCCGTGCTGCCCTTGAGAAAGGCGGTGAAGGCGGAGAGTTCCACCGGGAGGGGCACCAGGGTTCCGTTTTCAATGGCGTTGAAATTCGTGGTCGTCAGTCCGACGAAACTGACCGCACCTCCGGTCATGTAATCCTTGTTGATCGTACCACCGGAAGTCGAGCTGCCATAGAAAAAGCGGATTTTCGAATTCGCATCGATGCCGATGCGGCTCGTCAGCGCCGCCATGGGGACCTGGAAGTCGAGATAAAAATAGCCGGAACTGCCTGCCGCCAGGCTGCGGACCGCAGCAGGATTGGCAAGTTTCTTGCCGTAGGTATAGATGATATCCGTTGTTGTCTGATCCTTGACTTCAACAGTCATGCTATTGGAAACATTGACCGAGACCCAGCCGATCGGCGCCCCTTGTCCCGTGGAATCACCGATGGCGACGACCCATGAGTACTGCGACCACTGCCCGTTGGCCTTGTAGGGATTCGCACTCAACTGAAAGCGGAAAAACGCATGCGCCCCGTCCGTGCTCACGAGCACCGAACTCGGAGTCGAGGCGGAAAAAATCACGTCGGTTTCCAACGGGGTCTGATCACTGACATCCTGTATATAGGATCCCGTGCTGTCGGTGTAATCGATGAAGGACGCCGGCCAGCTGCCCGGTGTGTACTGGGCATGGCCGGCAGTGGATATATAGAACAGCAGAAAAATCGTTAGTACTCCCGCCCGCGTTATCGCGGTAGATACGTTGTGACGGAAAAGCATGACGACCTCACGTTCTGTGGAAATGATGAAATGCGCTCTCTAGTCTCACCGATCACCACTGCTCATGGGACCGATGCGCTGCCTACCCTCCTTGCAGCACTTGCAATCTCGGTGCTGCGCAGAGTCACGTACGCAATATACATACAGGTATTGCGCGCTGCCTGAACAGGGCATTACAACTGCATGAAAAGAATGTAAGATTGTGGACCCCCTCTGTCTGAATAAGGAAGTGAATCCGCACCCGCTTTAAAATCGTCCCGTCAGGCAAAAAATAAGTCCCTCTTGTCTTTGTTATCGGTTATCGAGCGAGAATGATAAAAAACGGCTCCTCCCCGCAAGGGGAGGAACCGCTCTCTCTTCACATCAAATATGGAATTAACTCACAATTTTGGGGTGTTATTTCATCAGGACGACGGGATGCACGCTGTTTGTCTCCGCCGCGGTGAGCACGAGGAAGTAGCGGCCGCTGGGCAGATATCCGGCGTCCAGCATGCGCGCATGCGTGCCCGCAGCCAGGCGCTCACCGTCAAGGACGGTGAGAACGCGCCGGCCGGTGGCATCCATCAGGGCGAGGCGAACGGGTCCTTCCTGCGCGACCGTGAAACTGACGGTCGTCGAAGGATTGAAGGGGTTGGGATAGGCATCGGTGATACCGGGACGAACCGAGGCGGTCGCGACCATCACGACAGGAGAATACTCGACGCTGCCGTCGCGGTCCATCTGACGAAGCCGGTAGGACAGCTGGGCGGCGCGGGGAAGCACCTCGTCGCGATAGCCGTAACGGCGCGGGGTGCTGCTGCTGCCGGCACCCGGAACGAAGGCGATTTCGGTCCAGACTTCGCCGTCCGTCGTACGTTCGACGGCAAATCCGTAGTTGTTCAGTTCCGTCGCCGTCGCCCAGCGCAGTTCGACCATATCGTCGCTGCGATATGCGTTGAAGGACGTCAGCTCAACCGGAAGCACGCCGGTGCCGATCATGGTGAAGCCGGTCTGTGTCAGCGTGCTGAAGTCCACGGCCGCGCCGATCATGAAATCCTTTGAAATCTGACCGGGATTACCCGCCGCGGTGCTGGTGCCGTAGTAGAAACTCTGAATGGTGCTGGCGGTAAGGCCGAGAGAGGTGTTGCTGCCGCTCCAGAGCGCCGACATGGGTATCTGAAAGTCGAGATAATATGTGCTCGCATTCGGCACCTGCGTCACACGGGCGCCTGTAGGAGAGGTGTTGTTCGCCGAAAAACTGTAGATCACATCCACATTGCTTCCGTCAGTGACGGCAATCGTCCCGGAATTTCCCACCACGTTCACGTAGACGGCACCCATGTAGCCGGAGGTGGCGGAACCGAACTGCACGATCCACGTTGAGTTGTTCCAGCTGCCGTTGCCTGCAATGGGGGACGCTTCGAGTTGGAAGCGGTAAAATGTCGTGCTGCCGTCATAGGCGACGCTCACAGAGGATGGATCCGCCGCGGAATAGTACAGATCGATGTAATCCGGCGACATGTCGTTCGGATCCTGTATGAGATTGCTGTTCCCATCGCGGTATGCGACCCATGCGATATTCGCATTGGCACCGCTGCCGGGCCAGGCTGCCGGGGTCTGCGCCATTGCCGGCGCTGAAGAAATGATGAGCAGTGTACCAAGTAAAATGTGAAGTTTCATGTTCGTGCTATCCTGTTTAATCAATCTGCCGTATGTAATGCATGTACCGTGCCAGATCCGGTGACCCCTGGAAACAGGCCTTTCCAGCCTGTATCGGCTACATGACAATACAATTGCGGGCGTGGCGTTCGGAATCCGAACGTCACGATCTCCATGCCTGTATGAAAGACAGACACGATGAGACGCTTGCATGAGAGCAGAATCAAAAACAGAAGTCGTGATGCGGATGAACCTTTCCCTGCCAGCGTGGATTTTCGTATTTTGACTGATTGCATACGCGAACTTCCGAAGCGGCACCGCATGAGCGACGAGGAAAAGACAGAGCAGGACGGCGCGCAGGACGAGAGTAAAGAGAAGGAAATGTCCTTTCTCGACCATCTCGAAGAGCTGCGCTGGCGCATTATCTACAGCATGATCGGCATTGTGGTCGGTGCGGCCGCGCTGTGGTTTTTCATCGATCCGCTGATGGAGCATGTCCTTCTCAAGCCCGCAAAGCAGTTCGACATGGACCTGCAGAATCTGCGTCCCTTCGGCCAGGTGTTTCTCTATATGCAGGTGGCCATTTTCGGCGGTCTCATCGTCAGCATTCCGAACACCATCTACCAGATCTGGAAGTTCATCGCCCCCGGACTGTATCCACACGAGAGAAAGTACATTACGCTCATTGTGGTGTTCACCTCGCTGTGCTTCCTCGCCGGTGTCGCCTTTGCGTATCTATTTATCCTCCCCGCCGCCCTGAAATTCTTTGCGAACTTCGGCACGACGGACATACAGAACATCATTTCCATCGAATATTATTTCGAATTCATCCTGACGCTGATGATCGGCGCCGGCGCGATTTTCGAACTCCCGATGCTCTCCTTCTTTCTCTCGCGTCTGGGCATCGTCACACCGAAGCTCATGCGCAAGTACTGGCGGCATGCGATGGTGATCAGTTTCTTCGTCGCCGCGCTGATCTCACCGGGACCGGATCCCTTCAGCATGCTGCTCATGGCCATACCGCTGGTGTTCCTCTACGAGGTGAGCATACTGATCAGCAAGCTGAGCCAGAAAAAGAACAATCCCCGCAACCAGGAAGACGCAGGTACCTGATTTGAAACTCGACAGCATCATCGCACCGGTCTCGCCGCAGCTCAAGGATTTCGAAGCGCATTTCCGTCGCTCGCTGCGCTCTGACGTGGGACTGGTCGACGCCGTGGTGCGCTACATGATCAAGCGCAAGGGAAAGCGCATCCGTCCCGCCCTTGTCCTGCTCTCGGCCGCCACCTGCGGGGAAATCGGTGACGCCACGTTCCGCGGCGCCGCCCTGGTCGAACTGCTGCACACTGCCACGCTGGTGCACGACGACGTGGTCGACGACGCGGACACCCGTCGGGGCTGGCCGTCCATCAACCGCATCTGGAAAAACAAGGTGTCGGTGCTGCTCGGGGATTACGTGCTCGCGCGGGGACTGCTGCTCTCGCTCGAACACGAAGACATCGCCTTCCTGCACAGCACCTCCACCGCCGTCAGGCGCATGAGCGAGGGAGAACTGCTGCAGATACAGAAATCCCGCCAGATGAACACCGACGAAGTGACATATTTCCGCATCATCGGCGACAAAACGGCGTCTCTGCTGGCAACCTGCTGCGAAATCGGCGCACGCAGCGCGACGGAGAACGACCGGAAGGTCGAGCAGCTGCGCGCATACGGGGAGGCCATCGGCATCGCATTCCAGATTCGCGACGACCTGCTGGACTTCCTCGGCACCGAGCGTACGATAGGCAAGCCGGTGGGGGGAGACTTAAAGGAAAAGAAATTCACCCTGCCGCTGATCTACGCCTTCCGCCAGGCCCCGAACGGTCGGAGAAAAGCCGTCCTGCGGGCACTGAAACGCGGTGTCAAGCGTAAGGAAATCGCGGAGATACTCGAATTCGTCAAGGAATACGGCGGCATCGACTACGCCGACCGCGTGGCGAAGGAATACCGCGACCGCGCCGTCGACTGCCTGGCCGACTTCCCGGATTCCGAGGCGAAGCGCGCGCTGACCGACCTGGCCACCTTCGTGGTCTCGCGGTCCAAGTGACACGACATTTTCATCACAGACCTGGCATAGCCATGAAGCGATTTTCCTTTCTCATGATTCTCGCACTCCTCGCCGTCACGCTGCAGGCGCAGACGCAGGTGGAGCGCATTGAAATGCTCGAGGACGAGCCCGGCCGTCCCATGACGTTCGAAGACATGTACGATCTCGGACGTCTCTCAGATCCGCAGGTCAGTCCCGACGGCAGCACCATTCTCTACGTCGTGACCTACTACAGCCTCGAGACCAACAAGAGCAACAGCGATATCTACGCCGTGGACCTCACGGGCGAGAACGCCCGACGTCTCACCACCGACCCGGCGTCCGATCGCAATCCCCGCTGGTCGCCCGACGGCGAGAGCATCGCCTTTGTCTCCTCCCGCGAGAACGGATCGCAGATATGGACGATGACACCGGACGGCACCGGCAAGCGGCGGCTGACCGACATCTCCACCGGAATCGACGCATTCGTGTGGACGCCCGACGGCGCGCATTTCCTCTACAGTTCCGCGGTATTCGCGGACTGCGCGGACGACGCCTGCAACCGCGAACGGCTCGCCGCGCGGGAAGCCGATCCGGTCAAGGCGCGGCTCATCGACCGCCTGCCCTACCGCGTGTGGAACAGCTGGAAAGACGACCGCTACAGCCATGTGTTCGCCATTCCCTCGGCCGGCGGCATTCCCGTGGAACTGACCCCGGGTGCCTACGACACCCCGCCCATCGACATCGGCGGACACCAGGACTTCGTCGCCTCGCCCGACGGAAAAGAAGTGGCATACGTCAAGAACACCGATGAAATGGTGGCGGCGAGCACGAACAACGACATCTGGCTGGTCGGCATCGACGGCAGCAATGCCCGATGCATCACCACCGCCAACCGCGGCAACGACAATCAGCCCGTGTATTCGCCGGACGGCAAGTACATCGCCTACCGCTCCATGGCCCGCGCGGGCTACGAGGCCGACAAGTATGACCTGAAGATCTTCGAGCGCGCCTCGGGCCGGACATGGACACTGACCGAGGGCGTGGACCGCTCGGTGGACGAGATTCTCTGGACCGCGGACAGCAAACGCCTGCTGTTCACGGCGCAGGACGGTCCGTACAAATCCCTCTTCGACGTGCCCGTGCAGGGCGGCGACGTGCTGCGTGTGCTCAAGGGTGTGCTCGAACTGCAGTACACGCACATGGACACGGTCAAGACCATCGAGCTCGGCACATACCGGCATGACTTCCGCCTGCATCCCGACGGTGAAACGCTGGTGTTCCTCGGCGAGCGCATGAATTATCCCGCCGAAGTCATGTCCATCAAATACGACGGACAGGCCATTTCAGACATTCGGCAGCTGACGACCACGAACGCCGCGGTGCTCGAGCAGCTCGCCATGCACGCACCGGAGAATTTCACATTCAAGAGTTTCGATGGGAAAGACGTGCAGGGGTGGATACTCGTGCCGCCCGATTTCGATCCGTCGAAGAAATACCCGATGATATACCTCGTGCACGGCGGCCCGCAGGGCGTGTGGTCGGACAACTTCCACTACCGCTGGAATCTCGAGCTTTTCGCCTCGCCGGGCTTCGTGGTCGCGGCGGTCAACTGCCGCGGCTCGGTGGGCTTCGGACAGGAGTTCACCGACGGCGTCAACGGCGACTGGGGCGGCGCGCCGTACAAGGACCTGATGAAAGGGCTGGATCACATCCTCGCCAACTATCCTTTCGTGGACAAAGACCGTATCGGCGCGGCGGGTGCGAGCTACGGCGGCTACATGATGAACTGGTTCCTCGGCAACACCGACCGCTTCAAGGCGATCTTCTGCCACGCGGGCGTGTATGATCTCTGGAGCATGTACGGCGCCACTGAGGAGCTGTGGTTTCCGGAATGGGAGTTCGAAGGGACACCGTGGAAAAACCCGAAGATGTATGACCGCTGGTCCCCCAGCCGTCTCGCGGCCAAGTTCAAGACCCCGACCTATGTGTCCCACGGACAGCTCGACTTCCGCGTGCCTGTCACGCAGGGAATGCAGCTGTTCACCGCGCTGCAGCGGCAGGGCGTTGAAAGTCACTTCCTCTATTTCCCTGACGAGGGGCACCTAGTGCTGCGTCCCCGCAATGCGCAGCTCTGGTACCGCGAGTTCCACGACTGGTTCAGGAAAAAGCTGATGCCGTGAACCGGCAGAATATTTCCCGTACGCAAAAGTCCCTCCTCGCGGAGGGACTTTTGTATCTACAGGCAGGGCCGTATCCGGTGCAGGGAAACACGTCTCCTGCTTCATCTTCTCGCCTCATCATCCACATCGTTTCCCACGGATGACGGCGTCTGCCTGCGTGTACACTGAGCTGCCGGCGTTCAGGGGCGATCCCGGCGCAGGGCCAGCGTCCCGAGCTGGCGGTGAATCATCGACCGCAGCCGCAGCGTCGCGGCGGGCCTGTCGTCAAGGGAGCCCAGCAGCGGTTCGTCCCCGCGAAACACCCTCTTCCAGCAGCACCTGAGCTGCATCTTCAGGTCGCCTTCCAGGATGGTGAGGCAGAGCGTATCCGGCTTGCTGAGATCCAGCAGCGCTTCGGCATCGTTGTTGTCTGATTTCAGACAGATAAGGCTGTTGTCGATGCACGCCACAGGTGAAAATTCATAGCCGCGGATGCAAATCAGGTTGTCGGTTATCGTCACATCTCCTTCGCAGCTGCGCAGGACGATCGCATCGTCCGACTGCGCCAGCGCGTCAATACTGCACAACATCAGCAATGCTGCGCCGATGATGGTCCACTTCATGGTATCCTCCATAATTCACCGAAGCATTTCATCGACCTGCGACCGTGCACTCACGGGCGCAACATGCCCCGACACGAATGCTCCCCCAGCGGGGACCCACCTGCGTGACCGGGAAAACTGGCATTACATTGGTAGAGATTGACGGTAACAAGTAACGAAACGAGCACGGCAGGGACAATAGGTACTTCCACCCATTTTTATAGGTGGTACCACCTATTTCTTTGAAAACAGCGTGTATTGGACATATATGCACGTAGAAACGCCCTGTTCTGCAGCGAGGTGTTCGTCCGGCGCGCAGACGCGCTTGGATATTGTGCGACGCTGCTCTTAATTGCACGGCTGGAAGGAAAAGACACTGCACCATGATCGCACTCAACAATATCGGCAAGGAATACCCGGGGAAAGTCCTCTTCAGTAACGTGTCGCTGCGCATCGGCGACCACGAGCGCATCGCCATTGTCGGTCCCAACGGCGCGGGCAAATCCACGCTGATGAAAATCATCACCGGCGAAGTGGAATCCGACACCGGGGAGATCGCGCAGTCCCGCGCCAACTCCGTCGGCTACCTGCCGCAGGACGGCGTCGTGCACACGGGACGCACCCTGCTCGACGAAGCGTCCACCGCCTTCGACGACCTGATAGCGCTGCATGACCGCGTGGATGCTCTCAGCGAGGAGATTTCCCGCCTCTCCGCGACCGGGGACGACCAGGCGCTGCTGCAGCGACGGGTGGAAGAGCTTGGCGAAGTGCAGCATGTGCTCGAGCATCGGGAGGGATACAACATACAGACGCGCGTGGCGCAGGTGCTGTCGGGACTCGGTTTTCACGAAAAGGACTTCTCGCGTCCCACCGGTGAGTTCAGCGGCGGCTGGCAGATGCGCATCGCCCTGGCCAAGCTTTTGCTGCGCGAACCCACGATACTCCTTCTCGATGAGCCCACGAATCACCTCGATCTCGAGGCGCTGCAGTGGCTGGAAGAGTATCTGCTCGGGTATGAATACAGCATCGTGCTGATTTCCCACGACCGCCGTTTTCTCGACACGCTGTCGCGTCGCACCGTGGAAGTCACCATGGGCGACATCACCGAGTATTCCGGGAATTTCAGCTATTATCTCGAGCAGAAGGCCCTGCGCATGGAGCAGCTGCGGGCGGCGCAGCAGAATCAGCAGAAGGAAATCCGCCAGACGCAGCTGTTCATCGACCGTTTCCGCTACAAGAACACCAAGGCGCGGCAGGTGCAGAGCCGCGTCAAGAAACTC